>ASPF01000018.1 GCA_000405685.1 Candidatus Geocrenenecus sp. JGI 0000106-J15
ATTCAACAGGTTTAGGAGTTCAATGAAAGAGAAAAATACGATCCTGATAACTTGTCTTGACGAGATAGATGTTCTAGTTAAAAATTATGGTGACAACCTTTTATATGAGCTGACTAGGGTCAACGAAAGCTTCGACATAGGAGGATTAAACATAGTCGGTGTATCGAACGATCTCCACTTCAAGGAATTACTTGACCCAAGAGTACTAAGTAGCTTAAGCGAGGAGGAACTCGTCTTCCACCCATATACAGCGCCTGAGCTAGTAGATATATTAATGGAGAGAGCGGCTATAGCATTCTATCCAGAGGCAGTCCCAGAAGAAGTAGTTAGAATAGCCGCAGCACTCGCAGCGCAAGAGCATGGAGATGCTAGGAGGGCCATAGACTTGTTGAGAGTTGCAGCTGAGATAGCTGAGAGAAGTGGTGCACATATTGTTGAAGAGAAGCATGTTAGACTAGCTCAGAATATGATTGAAAGAGGTAGAGTTTTTGAAGCATTATCTACGCTTCCCCTTCACAGTAAGCTTGTCTTAACAGCGCTATATCTTCTAGCAAGAAACGATTTACATAATCTTACTTCAGGCCCCCTCTACGAGACATATCGTGAAATATGTTCTCTACTAGGTATTGAACCCTTAAGTGATAGGAGAGTTAGTACACTTATCTCAGAACTCGATATGCTAGGTGTATTAAAGAGTGAAGTGGTAAGTTTAGGTAGATATGGGAGAACTAGAAAGATAACGATTATGACCCCTCTCGATGAAGTACAGCAGGTAATAGAGAGTGATGACCTGCTTAAATCACTTTTAAACCATAAACCTGTGGCCCCTTATAAAAGATAAACATGGTTTGTAAACTTTGAGAAATATAGAATAACAAGGATGATTAAATATTCTTAGTATAGCTGTATCATATCTTGGATAGTGTAGAAGCCATGGAGCAGCTGAGGAAGAAGATTGTTGAGGAAGCTTTAAGAGAAGGATATCATCTGACTGCTGGGGCCATATCTATAATTGAATCTCAGCAAAAACCTCTAGAAACACTTAGACGGATCATCAACTATCTAAAAACAAGTAGACCAGATGTTGTTGTAGTCGATTCTAACCATATCGAAGAGGTAGGTTTAAAAACGGTTGAGACTGACTACATAGTCTCCGAGATAATGATTGAGAGAGAGCCTCTAGAAGAATGGACTCCAAAAATTGAGATAGATGACAGATTCCTGAGAAACTATAAGATTGAAGGTAAGATAACAGAGTTCCAGAACTATTTTAAGAATAGATATATGAAGTTAAAGAATATTCTCGAGAAGAGAGGAGAATCTTTCTTAAAGATTAACGATTTATTGAAGAGCCCGAAGGGAAGCGAGTCTACATTAGTAGTTATGTTAATGGAGAAGATCGAGAAAGAACAATCAGTAATACTTCAAGTTGAAGATGATACTTCTACAGTTAAACTTGTGGCCCCTAAGAAAGATAATGAATTAGTAAGGAAGATTGAGAGACTTCTAGTAGACCAAGTCATAGGGGTTAGAGTGGTCAAGATCGATAATGTATTGTTTGTTAAAGATGTTTTTATGCCAGATGTACCTTTAAAGGGAAGAAGCATAAATGACGATATTCCAGAAATCTATATAGTCTTAACCTCGGATCTTCATGTAGGTAGTAGAAAATTTAGGAGAGACTTATGGGAGACCTTCTTAGACTGGTTAAGCAATTCTCGTGATCCTGAAGTTAAGAGGATCAGATACATGGTTATCGCAGGAGACATCGTTGACGGTGTAGGCATATTCCCTAGACAAGATAAAGAGCTTGAATACACCTCGGTCATACAGCAGATCGAAGAAGCGGCTAAACTTCTCTCCGAGATACCTAGAGAGATCAGGTTGATAATCTCTGTTGGAAACCATGAACCTGTACCGAAAGCCCTCCCCCAGCCTCCTCTATCTAAAAAATATAGAAAGATACTTGAGAAATATAGGGAGTATATCTTCGTAGGTAACCCTGCATTAATCAGAGTTGAGAATAGAAATCTACTTATATATCATGGTCAAAGCCTAGATGACATCATACAATATCTTCCAAATGTATCATACTCTATACTAGACAGAGAGATTAGAAACGTTCTTGAAACATTGATACGATGTAGGCATCTTGCACCAATATATGGTGAGAACACTCCTATCCTACCTACCTCAGAAGATTTACTAGTCATAGAGGACATACCAGACATACTTCATACAGGTCATATACATGTTGCATACGCTGGAAGCTACCGTGACGTAATCTTGGTAAATAGTGGAACATGGCAGGAGCAGACAACTTATCAGAGAGAAGTGGGCTTGGAGCCAACAGTTGGGACGGCAGTATTAGTAAACTTGAAAACCTTATCGGTTAAGTTGAAGAAGTTTACATAAAAAGGCTATGGCCTCAATCTTACTTCTTGAATATTATCTCTACGTGGCTTGTATCTGGTTTTATCTTCTTGAAGGGTGTACCTGTTCCTTCATAGAATTTTGTAAAGAACTCGTATAAGTGAAGCCTGAGAGCTTGGATGAACACCATTAACCCTTCTAGGGCCATGATTCCAAGGTTGCCGATTATGAGGATGGGTAAGCTGCTCCATCCCAATGCATTCCATGAAGCGTTAAGTAGCATCAGTAATGCTGTGTGAACAAGCAGGAGTACCGTAATCCTAACATAGCTAAGACTATTAGACATAAAATGTATAATGTTTTCTAATACTTCAAGTAATCCTCCACCGATTAATCCAACTATCCCTCCTTTCTTCTTAAAGACGCCTTCTACTATCCCTCTACCTAAGATTATTATAAATATGCTTGAAACTGCTCCTCCAACCGCTATTGGTGCAACATTCTTAGTTGGAATACCTAGATATGGTATGGGATTCTCTGAAGACATTATTCTACTCATGTCTCCGCCTGCTCCGAAAAAGCATAATGCAAAAAATATACCAAAGATATACATGGTTATTGTTGGGAACTTAGCGGTAAATGCCTCGATATATTCTCGATGTTTTAAGGCCTTTCTAAAGCTTAGAGTATAGCCAATTATTAAATGTATGACGCCTAAAAATAACGTAAACTGTATAAGCTTGAGTACTTCACCCATGTTAAATTGGGTTCCTTCACCATGTTTTTCAACTAGATGGAGTACTTCAGGCTTAGGGAATGGGAAATGTATCTTGAATCCAAAAGCTTCTCCAATTATGAATCCTCCGATAGCTGCAGAGATGCCTAGAATAGTGAGAAGCTTAGCCCATTGCTTGAGGTTTTCTCCGCCAACCCTCTTATACATGAATAGCCCAAATAATGCAAGCACTAG
The DNA here is from genome assembly GCA_000405685.1 of Candidatus Geocrenenecus sp. JGI 0000106-J15. GTDB lineage: Archaea > Thermoproteota > Nitrososphaeria_A > Caldarchaeales > Wolframiiraptoraceae > Geocrenenecus. Next base: position 3,344 of record ASPF01000018.1, read on the forward strand.
ACCTTGACCTAAATCTGCAAACATTATACCATAGAATATTGAGAAGAATACTGCAATGTATGGTGTAGGGTCAACCTCATCGCTTCTAGGATATCCTTGAATCAATGTAATATTCTCGAAACTCTTAACCACGCCTTTATTATTTAAGAGAGTTGGAGAATGATCTTCATGGCCTCCATCTTCTTCTTCGAAGAATACCCCATATCTTTCTTTAAATCTTGACTCAAACTCTTTCTTCATATCTCTTGGAACGTATCCATTTATCACTCTAAACCTCTTTAACCCACTTCTCCTTCCAAGACGATGTAGAAGTTCTTCAACTACTTGTACAGCTTCTTTCATTGCTACAATTCTTGGTCCAGCCTGCTCTCTAATCCTAACAAGGCCCCCCTCAGCTTTCCTCAAATCTTCTTCAAGCTTTTCCATCTTTTTAATAATTGAACTGTACGCCTCATCTATATTCTGTGGGAGGTCTGGAGGTACAGTGAAAGGCTTAACACCGAATCCTCTTAAAACTCTATCAACTCTCTCTTCCTCTCCTCTCGGAGATATTATTAATAATGCTGAATAGTTCTTACTGATCGGAGTATCTACTATATGAGATGTAGGTAGACTCTTCTTAACCTCATCAACACTTCTAGTTTCAACTACTGTGAAGACAGCATAGAATCTCTTAAGCTTCTGAAGTCTAGATGGATCTATATTGAAGTCAAGTAGAGTCTTCAAGGTAGAATAGAGAATCTCGATCTGCTTAAGTTCTTCTCTGACTCTTCTCTGACTCTCTATAGATTCTTTAGCTTCACGTATAAGGGGCTCAGCATCACTTCTCAACTTTTCTATTAATTCTTCAACATCCTCGACTTCTATCCTCTCTTTATGGACACGGTAATTCTTAACAAGCTGATTGATTATACCCGCTTCTACAGATATATTAAGTGAAGATATAACTGTATCAAGCTCTAAACTAAGCCTCCGTAAAACATCAGACGCTCTGCTAACTTTTTCATCAAGCCCAGCCCCCACCCCCTCAACATGGACCCACTCGAAATCATAAAGCTCCCTAATAACCTCAGTAAGTCTATGCTCAGGAACTACCAGCACTGTCTTCACAAGCTCTGTAAGCCCCAAAGAAGACCTCCCTTAACCCCGCTAAATCCATTTAAACATGTGCACAATATAAACATCAACAATACATCTCTAATAATACTCAGGGAGAACAACATATCGGGTCAGTATTCTCTTTCTGTTAATAATTTAGACGACAATAAGTAGTCTTCATTACCTATCTTCTTAAAGACTTGATAAGTAACCCTACTAGTAATATTGCAATTAATATAAGACTCATCCCAAAGATAATATTAATTGGCTCGGAAAATAATATTGTGACAGTCTTCGTACTTTCGATTTTTGATGTTACTATATGTGTTATTGTTGTCGTATAGGTGAATATACTGCTAATGACAAAAGTGGTAACGGAAACTGAGAGGGGAGTGGGTTCTATAAAGGTCGATGTGAATTCTCTGGATAAATGAATTTTTACATTTTGGACCTTGATATTTGTTATTTTTTCAAATTTTTCATCACTTAATTCGATGTTAGCTATTATAAGGTCATAAAAGCCTTCATTAACATGTTCTGTCTCCGCCGTTTTAAAGGTTAATATCAAGAAAACCCCTGGGGATGAAGGTCTTTCAGTTTCATCTGTACGGGCTACTGCATAGCGTATCATTCCAGCTGATTCGTCAATAGATTTAACCCCGATGATTGGATTTGATCCGAAAAGGTCTCCGACTTGAATATTAATTAATTCGAATACATGTGGATCATATTTTAATACAATCTCTCCACCGCTAATCCCATAGATTTGAGGGTTAACTCTAATAAAAATTGTAAAGATTTCACCGGGCTTCACTTCATATTTTGAAGATTCAATAGTAACTTTTACTTCGTTCTCTACTGAAACGATTGGTAAAAAGATAGTTAAGTATATTAGAGCTATAACCATGATAGGAAATATTATTGTTGGCTTTCTAGGTTTAATCTTACTGAACCGATCTTCCATAATTGGCACCTAATATTGCTAAATCTCTATAATCGACTATACCGTCATTATTAAGGTCAGCTCCATCCTTGTAACCAGGTTCACCTCTTGATCTCCCATACGATGAACCTAGTATCGCAAGGTCTCTATAATCAACTATACCATCTCCGTTGATATCCCCTAATAAAGATGATGATATCTTCACGGTAGGTTCTTGAATAGTTATTCCTTCGATCTCTTGAAACATTTCATCAGATAGCTTGGCATTTATTTGAATCGCATATTCTCCTACTCTAGCTTGGGGCAAAACTTTGAATGATATTAAGGCAAGTGTCCCGTTAGATGTAGGAGGAACGGTATCTCCAGCTCTACTTAACACATAAACTGACGTTCCATTTACATTATCTATTTGCTTTATTCCTTCCACAGGATTTATCCCCAATAGATCTCCTGGCATGATATCTATTATCTTGAGAACATCTGGGTCAAACTTTAATGTTAGCTCGGCCCCACTAATACCATAATCTTTGGGGACGACAATAACATTTAAGATAAATTGGCTACCTATTCTAGCCTCGATCAGTAAGGGATAAACGATTATGGTTGGTTTTTCAGCTTTTGTTATGTTGATGTTTTCACTTTTTGTTACATTAAAAGACTGTATTTTTACAGTCCTCCCCCAGGCCTTGAATATAAATGTGTAAACACCTTCAGATAAATTTCCTAATTCATATCTTCGGGAAAAATTAATTATCATTAATGTTGAAGGCCCTGTCCACTCTTCGATCTTCGTATCTAGATAAAATTTATTTCCTTCCTTTTGAATGTATCCCCAATCTATTATTCTAAAACCTGTATTTGGAAGAGTTAGGATAATATCAAGAAATGTATTTCCTGCTCTAATATTAACTGATATGGTGACTTGCTCAGACAGTGGAATGTAAGATATCCATTGATGAGTATCTGTAATAGTTTTATTATTATAAGTTGTAGTGGTCGTCGTAATATTATGAAACGTTGGTACTGTTGTAGTTGTAATATTTGATATAGTGAGATTTCCCATATAGAAGGGAGGCATAATCGCTCTAGTTTGATGATAATTTTCTTCTGATAATGCAATATAGTTAAAAGCTATGTTATGGGATAAAAAACTAATAATCACTAAGAGAGTAACGACGATACGATATCTGATGATAATATCTTTCATAGCTATTTTGAAGTATAACGTGAGCGGCTAATAAATTTTTTATCACATTTATATCATGTCCAACAGGCAGGTAAATTATCTATGTAGCATAGTTTAAATCTTATCCTTATATAACTGGTTCTTCCTTACATGAAAATGATTAAAGTGTCTTGAGAGTAAAGGATTGCTTGAGTATGTTTATTTCCTAGCTTTTCATCATGTTATAATGGCTTGAAGGTTGTGGTTATTGGTTCTAAGCCGTTTGTTTCAGGTTTTAGGCTTTCAGGTATTGGAGGGGTAGAAGTAGGTACACCTGAAGAGCTGATTAAGGAGGTTGAGAAGAATATACTTAGAGAAGATATTGGGTTAATCATAGTTGATGAAGATCTTTCTAAGCATGTTAGAGATGGGATAAATAGGATTAGGGCTGAACATGCAGTCCCGCTAATCTATGAATTATCTGGAATAAGACTTGAAGAAGAAAAAATAGATTATAGAGAAGCTCTTAGAAAGTTGCTTGGAGTATAGAGTTAACTGGATATTAACATATTGGATATAAATTGCAGTATTAGTATATAGTTTTGGGAGCGTGTAGGGTTGGCTATGAATGGTTTAGCGAAAGTAGTTGATGAGGTTGCTGAGAAGATAGTAGAAAGCCTTGATTCATCTTTTCAAGAATTATCAAGAGAAGTTGGAAAAATTGTTGAAAGAGAACGTGAAGAGACTTTAAGACTTGTTGATGAAATGATTGAGCAAGCTGAGAAGAGAAGTGAGATAATTAAGTCTAGGATACACAGCTTAACTCAAGTAAAGATCAGAGGAAAGAAGCTTGAGCAACTTGAAGAATGTGTAGATGAAGTAATCAAGAAGGTTTTAGAGATAATAGAGAAGAAAGCAGGTAGAGGGGAGCTAGATAAACATCTTGAGAAGATGCTTGAAGAAGCTATAGACATAGTTAATGTTAAGAAAGTCAAGGTCTACACTAATCAACATCTTAGAGAGAGCCTAAGGAGAGTTTCAGAAAATGTATCAAGGAAGAAGAATATAGAGATAACAATATTAGACGAACCCGTTGAAACAGTATTCGGGGTCATAGTTAAAAGTATAGATGGCTCAATAACCTTCGATAATAGAATTGAGACAAAGCTAGATAGAATAAAACCACAGATAAGAAAAACAGTAGCCACACATATATCATAGAGTAGTATAGAAATTTTTAATAATTCTAAGAATAGTGTTTAATCGAAATGGATGGTCTAGGGATAAAACGTAGAAGTAGTGTTATAGTTGAAGGTGTGGAGCGTGCACCTCATCGTGCTCTCCTTAGAGCTTTAGGGTTATCTGATGAAGAATTCTCTAAACCCTTAGTCGCTATAGCTAACTCATGGAATGAAGTCGTCCCAGGTCATGTCCACTTAAACATTGTTAGTCGAAAGGTTAAAGATGCTGTAAGAAATGGTGGAGGCACTCCGTTTGAATTCAATACTATAGCTGTATGTGATGGTTTAGCAATGGGCCATGAAGGTATGCGTTTCAGTCTTGTTAGTAGAGAAGTAATAGCTGATAGTGTTGAGATAATGATTGAAGCACATAGATTCGATGGATTGATTGTATTAGGAAGCTGTGATAAGATCGAGCCTGGGATGATGATAGCTGTCGCCCGCCTTAACATACCATCAATATTCTTGAATGGTGGACCAATGTATACTGGGAGACTTGGAGATAGAAGACTGAGCACAGGGGACGTCTTTGAAGCAGTTGGAGGATACTCTGCAGGAAAGATAACTCTTGATGAATTAAAGCTTATTGAGAGGTATGCTTGTCCAGGTCCAGGTTCATGTGCTGGACTTTATACTGCGAATTCTATGGCTATAGTCTTTGAAGCGCTTGGAATGATGATTCCAGGATCTTCAACTATACCTGCTCTAGACGCTAGGAGGCTTGAAGCAGCATATAGGACAGGGTTAACGCTTATGAATATGCTTGAAACAAGCTTAAAGCCTCTAGACATACTTACCTTTGAAGCATTTGAGAATGCTATCGCAGTAGACGCAGCTATGGGTGGGTCAACAAACGTTATCCTACACTTGATAGCTATAGCTAGAGAAGCAAAAATAAAACTAACATTAGAAGACTTTGATAGAATAAGTAAGAGGACACCATACATTGTAGACTTGATACCTGGAGGAAGATATCCAGTAGAAGACCTTGATAGGGTTGGAGGATTACCTGTAGTAATGAAGAAGCTTCTAGATGCAGGGCTCATAAATGGTGAAGCATTAACAGTAACAGGAAAAACCGTCAAAGAAAACCTAGACGAATTTAAGCCTCCAGTAACAAATATAGGAGAAGTAGTTAGAGAACCTAGTAGCCCAATATCTAAGCAGGGATCTATAGTAATCTTAAAAGGTAACCTAGCGCCTGAAGGAGCAGTAGTAAAGATAAGCGGTGTAAAGAATCTATCCCATAGAGGTCCAGCGAAAATCTTCGATTCAGAAGAAGAAGCATTTAAAGCAGTAATACATAGACGGATAGAGCCTGGAGACGTAGTCGTAATCAGGTATGAGGGGCCACGGGGAGGGCCTGGGATGAGAGAGATGCTATCAGTTACAGCAGCTATAGTCGGTCAAGGTCTAGGAGACAAAGTAGCACTCGTCACAGATGGAAGATTCTCAGGGGCCACGAGAGGCTTAATGGTTGGACATGTATCCCCTGAAGCAGCAGTAGGCGGTCCAATAGCTATCCTAAGAGATGGAGACATCATTTCTATAGATGTTTTAAACAGTAGGATTTATGTAGATTTGGATAAGAATGAGATAGAGGAGAGACTTTCAAAATGGTCTCCACCGAAGCCAAGATATACTTCTGGAATACTTGCTAGATATGCTAAGTACGCTCTTTCAGCATCTCTTGGAGCAGGCTTAGAATAACTCTCTCTTAAAAATCTTAGCTGAAGCTTTACTAACCTTATCTAGATACTCTTTCATAGTGTATACTCTAAGAATCTCATATATTTCTGAAGTAAATTTAAGAAGTGGAGAGAAGTATTCTCTCAACATTGTTTTTCCATCTTCTTCTATGTAGAATTCTATTCTATCTTGGTCGATATACGGTAAAGGTGGAATATATGGTGTATCTATCCAGACATATTCTTGGGGGACCCCCGACTCTCCAGCAATTAATTCTTCAATATTCTTAACAGCTTCAGCATCTCTAATCAATTTAAGGTGATCTCTTCTCTCATGTATCCTATACTCATATGCAACTTTAGGGAGAATCCTTCTCTCGATCTTTTTTATTACTTCTCTTGTCTTCTCATTTTGATGCATGAGACACCATACCGTAAAATCGTCGTGACCCAGATACTCTTCAATACTCATCTGAGGGAAATCGAGCACATCTCTAAGTATCCTGACACCTCTCAAAAACATTGTTTGTGCAGCTCTAACGGTATGATGGAAGTAGATATTCATGAAGCTCTGGTATCTTGCTATAGCTAATTCTTCTAGAACTCCTAAAGCTTTAGTGCTTAATCCGACTCTCCCATCGATTAGTCTACTCGTATATATTATTCTAGCAATATCTATCACACCATAGAAAGCACCTGTGAAGTAAGAATCTCTAAGTAGGAAGTCTAGCTTATCGACGTCTACTGGACCACTAATAATGCTTCCAAGAGGATCTCTCTTCTCAAGTATACTTTTAACATCTTTAACTGATACACCACATCTCTCAACACTGCTAGATGTCTCGCTATCTTCTTCTAGTATTCTTAGAGTCATGTCTTCATGGGTTAACCCTTTCTCTCTAAGCAGTATCTCTAGGAGATGTGAGTATGGTGTATGACCTAGATCGTGGACCAATCCTGCAATAGTTAAGACTTTAAGCTTATACTCATCTAAACCAAGCCTTTCTCCAAACATCTTAGCTAAATGCATGCATCCAAGAGAATGGTCGAACCTAGAATGCCTTGCACCTGGATAAACTAAGTAAACTAGAGGTAGCTGGCTAATCCTCCTAAGCCTCTGAAAAGCAGTTGAATCAACAATCCTTAACATATCTTCTTCTAAAACAATATATCCATGGACGGGATCCTTGACGAGCTTAAACTGTCTCAATGTCTTAAACTTCTCCAATCTAGACCAGACAATAGTATCCTTGGAAGATATAAAAGAATACTCGGGTAACCCTGGGTTGAAATATCCTAGGACGGGAAGAGAACCAGAAAAATCCAGCTTTATTTTTCAAGGTATGATAAGCTTTCTGGGAAGGTAAATCATGAGTAAAATTATATTACTCTCCAAGTGATTATTTTAAGTATGGTTAAAGGTGGTTATGTAGGAAAAAATTCTTAGAGTTGACTTATCCCGCCAGAAGATATGGTATGAACCTCTACCAGAAGATCCTCTATTAAGAAAGTTTGTAGGGTGTTGGGGGCTTGGCTTAAAGCTCCTTTATGATATGTGTCCTCCTGGAATTCATCCACTAGAACCTGAGAATCCATTAATATTCATGACAGGTCCACTTACAGGGATACCTGGTATTCCAGCAGCTAATAACACTACTTTAACTACTCTTAATGGAGATACAGGATTTACAGCTGGGAGGTCTCATACGCATGGATGGTTTGGTCCAAACTTAAAGTTTGCAGGATATGATGGAATAATAATTACAGGAGCCTCTGATGATTGGGTGTACCTCTGGATCAAGGATGATAATGTAGAGCTTAGAGATGCTAGGAAATTCTTAGGTAGAGATACTCATGAGACAGAAGATTTAGTCAAGAAAGATGTTGATGAGCCTAAGGCAAGTGTTGCAGCGATTGGGCCTGCTGGAGAGAATCTATGTCATGGTGCGTTAATAGAGAATGATAAGAATCATTCATTCTCTCATTCTGGTGTAGGACGTGTTATGGGTAGTAAGAAGCTTAAAGCTATAGCTGTCTATGGATCGGGGAAGGTCCAAGTATATGATGAAGAGAAGCTAAAAGAAGCTGCAAAGATGTGGCATGAGAATCTGTTTAAGAGTGATGTAGCTAAAGGTTTAGCAAGAGGAGGAATACCTAGAGATGAATACAATTATGCTAAGTCTATGTCTATAACATCTGCAAAGAACTTCCTAGAAGTAAGCCCACCCCAATGGGGTGTAGGAATGTCTAAACATAAAATAACGCCTAAACCATGCTTCGCCTGCCCAATAGCATGTAGCTACGATGTAGAGATAGTTGAAGGTCCTAAGAAAGGATATGTAGCAACACCTGCAGGTGGAGGAGAAAACCTCGAGGGGGCAGCATCGATAGTGGGAGTATATGATAGTAACTGGGTTTTCTACTTAATAGATCTATGTGATAGACTTGGCTTCGAATCCAGTACTATAGGATGTACAATAGCATTATGTATAGAATGCTTTGAGAAAGGCTTATTGAAGAAAGAAGATATAGATGGTCTAGAGCTACAATGGGGAGATCCTGAACTAATAGACAAGCTTCTACACATGGCTGCGAAGAAAGAAGGAAAAATAGGGAAACTATTATCTCTAGGACCTCAAGGTGCAGCTGAATACATAGGTGGAGATGCATGGAAATATGCTGTACACATTAAGGGAACGGGGATGAATCTACATGATTGGAGAGCGGCCATGGGTATAATGCTTGGACAGATAGTTGGAGGGGGATCGGGGTGGCCTGCACCTGCAGCTGATGCATGGGCGACAGAACCAGACGTAGGCTATCCAGAATATGAGGATCCCGTCAATCCGAGGCTTAAACCATTAGCGGTAGCTAAGACGTGGCCTAAAAAGTATTGGGATGATTGCAATGGCACATGCTGGTTTGCTACATGGGGTGTGCCTGGAGCATTAAAATTTACTTCAGGAGCAGTAGCTGCGGCTACTGGATGGGACTTTACAGCTGAAGAAGCATTACAAGTAGGTGAGAGGCTAGTACATCTGGAGAGAGTATTCAATATGAAGCATGGATTAACAGTAGAAGATGATGTATGTGTTCCACCTAGAGTAGTTGAAGCTCCACCTAGTGGTAGAGCTGCAGGTAAACCTATGGCCCCATACGTAGAATGGATGGTTAAGGAAACATATAGACTTCTAGGATGGGATGAAAAGACAGGTAAACCATTGAAGAGCACACTAAAGAAAGTAGGATTAGAAGAGTACATTAAAGACATCTGGTAAAATAGGTCAAAAACTTAACCATATATTTTTTATCTTTTACTAATTTATTTTTACATGAGTCTTTTGGAGGGTTAGTATTATGGCTCTACCTCTTGAAGGTATTAGAGTATTAGATTTTACAAGAGTTATGTCTGGTCCTTTTGCAACTATGCTTCTTGGTGATCTAGGAGCAGATGTAGTCAAGATTGAACCTCCAGGTGGAGATGATACTAGAGGATGGGGGCCCCCATGGATGGGTAGAGACTCAGCCTACTTCATGAGCGCTAATAGAAATAAGAGAAGCATAATCATAGACTTGAAGAAGCCTGAGAGTAGAGAGATCGTTAAGAAGCTAGTTGGGAGAGCTGATGTAGTAGTAGAAAACTTTAGACCTGGAGTAGCTGAACAGCTAGGTATAGGCTATGACTACGTCTCAAAGATAAACCCTAGAATAGTATACTGTAGTATATCTGGGTTTGGGCAGACTGGACCATACCGTGACAAGCCTGGCTACGACTTAGTTGCATTAGCGATGAGCGGGCTTATGAGTATTACAGGTGAGCCTAATAGACCTCCAGTAAAATTCGGTGTACCTATAGCAGACTTAACCACAGCATTATTTGCAGCTCTCTCAATAGTCTCAGCACTTTACTGGAGAGAGAAAACAGGTAAAGGTCAGTATATAGACATGGCCTTGCTAGATGTTCAAGTCTTATTGCTGAGTCATCAAGCATTCAACTATTTCGCAACAGGTGAAGAACCTAAGAGAATGGGTTCAGCGCACCCAAACATTGTACCATACCAAGCATTTGAGACAAGCGATGGATACATTATAGTAACAGTTGGAAGTGAGAAGCTCTGGGAGCAATTCTGCAAAGTTATAGAGAGACCTGACTTAATTGAAAACCCTAAGTTTAGAACAAACGCTGATAGAGTGATCAATAGAGAAGAGCTTATAAGAGAATTAGATAGACTCTTTAGATCCAAGCCTACATGTTTCTGGATAGAAGAATTAGAGAGAGCTGGAGTACCTGCTGTCCCAATCTTAACGGTAGGTCAGGTATTAAATGATGAGCATGTAAGATATCGAGGAATGGTGCTTGAGATAGAGCATCCAGAAGTAGGGGTGATGAAGATGCTGGGAGTACCTTTCAAGATGTCTGAAACTCCGGGTGAAGTTAGAAGTCCACCGCCGACTAGAGGTCAGCATACCTTTGAGATACTTAGAGAACTAGGCTTTAATGATGAAGAAATAATAGAGTTGAAGAGAAAACATGTAGTAGAATGATCATGCTTCTCGAATAGTATATGTCTAGTGCTTAAGCATATGCTATCTTATCTTCAGATATTCTTTGATGACGCTGATTATTTCATGGAATACTTCTTCAACATTTTTTGATGCATCTATTATCTTTAATCCATCTTCTTCAGCCAGCCTTAGATATTCTTGCCTAACTTTCTCTAAGAAATCTTCTTTCTCAAATCTTGTCTTATGCCTCTTGATCCTGCTTAGCCCGACTCTTGGCTCAACATCTAAGAGTATTGTTAAGTCAGGTTTACGAGCAAACTTATTTATCTCTCTAACCCATTCAGGGTCGCCTACTGCTATAGTCTGGTAAGCTAAAGAAGAGTAAACATATCTATCTGAGACGACTACGTATTTCTTCTTAACATATGGTAGGATAGTTTTATCTAAGTGTTCAAGCCTATCTGCAGCGAAGAGTAATGCTTCAACCTTAGAGTCTATATTCTTTTGTCTAGCCATCTTCTTTAACATCCTACCTATAACTCCATCTGTAGGCTCTCTAGTATAAAGAGACTTTACATCATGTTTGCTTAACCATTTAACTAGTCTTCTTGAATGAGTTGTCTTACCTGAACCATCAATCCCCTCAATAGCTATGAAAAATCCTCCACCCTCCAATATACATCAAGCAGAAATAGTCATCCAAGTATTTTAGAGTTCTAACCCTAGGATCCATTAAATCCATTGATGAAGAGTTTACTTAAACCAAGTTTTTCTTTCATGTCTTTATCTTTTCTTAATGCATCTAGGAATTCATCTAGGGGTGAATGTGCTACGCATACATATGTATCTGCTGCACCATAGTATACTAGTAGCTCTCTATCTTTTATCACGGCCCCACATGTATAGGTAACACCTGGCTTAAAACCTGAATATTCATATGGCTGGTCAGGTTCAATAACTGGAAAACTTGAAGCATATAATACTTCTTCTGGCTTCTCTAAACTTAAAAGCATAACACCTATCTTATACTTCCATGGCTCTTTCTTACTTAAACCATGATAGAATAGAAGCCACCCCTCATCAGTTTTAAGTGGTGGTGCTCCAGGGCTCTTAACCCTCCCCTCCCATCCATTAGGATTAGAGTTAGGGATATGATAACTCTCTATATATTTTCCATTGTTGAACTCGAGATCCTCGAGATAGCTGACCTGGATTCTAGGTGAGATGCTATGTAGTATAACATATCTACCATCGATCTTCTCTGGAAATAGTACAAAGTTTTTATGAACTTCACTTGGATTTGATATAATTTTCTCTTCTCTCCAATTCCATCTCCTATTTATGAAGTCGTCTACAGATATAGATGTGAAAGCTACTCTTAGCTCACCTGGTCCAAAAGCATTATATGTTGTATAGATCTTGTTATCTTTCTTCATCACTACTATTCTAGGATCTTCACATCCACCATATCCTCCGCCTGAAGGAGATGGATAATATGAAGGCTTATTATTCCTACGTTGATATATCGGGTTTGGAAGTCTTTCATCTATCTTGAATCCATCTTTTGAAACCGCATAACCGAATCTAGATATCCCATCAACACCAATAGCTCTATAGATTATATGTATCTTTCCATCTAGAAGTAGAACTCCAGGATTGAATGTTTGATAAGCCTCCCATGGATACTCATGTCTAGGTCTAAGTATCGGGTTGATTGGAGGCTTTCTTAACAATATCCTTCTAGAATCTTCCCACCTATAGATCTTTGGCATACTTTCTTCAAAAGTTTTCATTGATACTTCTTGAGAGATCCTTGGATGCAATTTTTCAACCTCTATCTTTCTGGCTTTATAAGATTTCTTTGGAGTATAGCGGGCTCTAGGCTTTCCTGCTCTACTTCTTCGCTTAGACTTCTGCTTTCTCATTTTTCGTCTCCAGTCTCCATGTTACTGACTGGACATTGTTCTGCATATACAAAAACTTTTTATATCTACCCATAGAAAATATACATAGAAGTGTCAAACCAACTATTTATAGCATGGAGTATTAACTCATCCATTAAAGATAGGTACTATCTAGGCTTCCTCTAAGACATGTATAATAAGTAACGATAGATCTTAATTAGAGACTGATATATGAGGCGGTGTAGCCGTAACCCTATACTGTATCCTGTAAGAGAACATTCATGGGAAGCTTATGCAGTCTTTAACCCATCAATAGTTAAGAAGGGTAAACACTATTATATGCTTTACCGTGCTGTCTCTTCTTCCGACTTATTGAAGAAGCAGGGTTCAAGCTATAGCTCAATAGGTATAGCTAAGAGTAGAGATGGAGTACACTTCTATGAACGTAGAAGATTCATTATACCTGAGAAAGAATGGGAGCTATTCGGATGCGAAGACCCTAGAGCCACACATATTGAAGGAAAATACTATATCTTCTATACAGCCATATCTACTCTTCCACCGACGGCTGAAGGAATCAGAGTTGGTGTAGCAGTAAGTAGAGATTTAAAACAAGTTGAAGAAAAATATCTAGTAACTTCTTTCAATGCTAAAGCCATGGCCCTATTCCCTGAGAGAATCAATGGGAAATTAACAGCAATCCTTACAGTCCACACAGATAAACCTCCAGCATACATCGCTATAGCACAGTTAAGCAATAACCCATCCCAATGGATATATGAAATGGATGAATGGCATCGTGAATTCATGAAGCATATACTTACACCAGACCCGAGAAGGTCACTGCTAGACCATATTGAGGTTGGAGCGCCACCTATAAAACTTGATGATGGATGGCTCCTCATATATTCATATATACAGAATTATTTCTCACCTAGAATAGAAGATAGAGTCTTCGGAGTAGAAGCACTACTCTTAGACTTGGATGATCCAAGGAAAATAATTAAGAAGACTAGTTACCCATTCATGGTTCCAGAAGAATTCTATGAAAAGTATGGAAATGTGCCTAACGTAGTCTTCCCTACATCTGTTATCCGAAAGAGAGATACTATAAGGATATATTATGGTGCAGCAGATACGACGTGTTGTTTATTAACAGCAAGGATCAATGAAGTTATTAAAATCATGGATGGAGAATTGAATAAAGTCTTTGAAAGATACCCTGGAAACCCTATCATAAAACCTAAACCTGAAAATGATTGGGAGAGTGTAAGTACATTTAATCCAGCAGCCATAGAGCTTGAAGGAAAAATATACATCCTCTATAGAGCTTTATCAAGTGATAAAACCTCAACTATAGGTTTAGCAGTAACAGAAGATGGATTCAATATAGTTGAGAGATTAGATGAACCAATATATGTTCCACGTGAAAGATTTGAGATGAAGTTAACGCCTGGACATTCGGGATGCGAAGACCCAAGAATAGTCAAGATAGACGATAGATTATACATGTTTTATACAGCTTATGATAATGTTCATCCCCCGAAAGTTGCTGTAACATGGATAGATGTAAAAGATTTCTTAAACAGAAATTGGAGATGGGCTACTCCTAAGATAATATCTCCACCAGATATAGACGATAAGAATTCATGTGTGATCCCAGAGAAGATAAATGGTAGATATCTATTCATTCATAGATCAGGAGGAATAAGCATAAGTTACGACTATATTGAATCTCTCGAGTCAGTTAATACAAATGAGCTGCTAAGTATAACTCTACTAACTCCTAGGCAGGGCATGTGGGATGGAAAGAAGGTTGGTTTAGCAGCTCCACCTATCAAGACATCTCAAGGCTGGCTAGTCTTCTATCACGGCGTCTCACATGATAATGTTTATAGAGTTGGAGCTTTCCTACTAGACTTAGAGAATCCTGAGAAGATCATAGGTAGAACGCTTCACCCACTTCTAGAACCAGTCGAATACTATGAGAAGGAAGGATATGTAAAGAATGTAGTATTTCCATGCGGTGCAGTGGTAAGAAACGGTATGGTCTACCTATACTATGGTGGAGCAGATACATATGTAGGTGTAGCGAGAGCGCCGTTAAGAGAAATCCTTTTAAGAATACTCTAGAATAGAATAACGGGATTGATAATCTTTCTACACAAGATTATGTTTATATATCTACTTAAATTCTTTAAAGCTAATGCAGACAGTACAAGTCAGGGTTAGTAGATGGGTTGCTGGGACATCTCTTCTAGCTTCAACAGCTATAGTTATCTCACTTCTACGCCTTAGATTTCCATATCCTCTTCTCCCATTTCTTAGCTTTGATCTTGCAGAAATACCCTCAGTTCTTGCACTCGTAGTGTTCGATTTCAAGTCAGCTTTTACTGTAGCTGTAATCCATTGGATAACGTTGAACTTTGGTAGACCCTTTCATGTTCTTATAGGTCCATTAATGAAGCTGGCTGCGGTTGTCTCGATGCTGATAGGCTTCTGGATAATATTCAATAAACCTAATATAATCTTGAATAGAAGAAATATCGTATCCATGATCATCTCTGGGAGCTTGGTAAGAGTAGGATTAATGTCTCTAGTAACCTTCCTATTATATTATGTACTGTTTCCCGAAGTCTATCTTCCAACATCTACACAAGTATTGAAGAATGTTCTAGGGCTGGAACTAGAATCAAGCTTTCTAGTAGCGTTAGTAATAGTAATTTTTACAGCTTTCTTCAACCTTCTCCACGTCCCATTGTCACTCCTTCCAGCAACATCCATATATGCTCTCTATAGAAAAATAGTAAGATAAGATTAGAAAATAATAATCAATTAAAATTTTATAATGATGATCCTATAGAAAAATATTAAGAAGATTAAATTTGTTATATAGTTTCTACTTTTTCTTTAGTATCTCTACTCCAGGGAGGGTCTTCTTCGAGATGTATGTGATTAGGGCTCCTCCACCAAGGCTTACATAGGAAAAGTTAGCTGGGCTTAGACCAAGAAGCTCTATAGCTGTGGAAGAGTCTCCTCCACCTATCAATGTAAATGCTTTACATTTCGCTAATGCTTCATAGATTATCCTGGTTCCTTTCCTGAATTCTTCTCTCTCATATGCTCCAGCTGGACCCTTAACTATTATTACATCTTTCTCGGAAGTCTGTAGAATTAGCTCAGCATATTTCCTAGCTGTTTTTTCTCCTATATCATATATTGTCCCAGGTGCGGGAAGCTTCTCTATCTCTATCTCTACTCTCTTACCATCTTCTTCATAGGCTATATCTAATGGTGTTTTTAATTTCTCTCCTAGGGTTTCACGTATCTTAGTTAAGCGTTCTAAATATGCGTCAAATTTCTTCTTCTTAATGTATGATTCGGATGGTTCTCCAAGCATCCTCTTCTCGGTCATCAAGAATAATTGTCCAAGTATTCCAGCAGATAAGACATGCTTAATGTTTTCAACATTTTTAGCCATTATTGCATTTATGACTTCAATACATTCTTCAGGCTTGTTTCCACCCATAACGAGCATTATCTTTCTATTCTCTTCGAGAACAGTAGTCAGAGCTCTAAGCTCTTTCTCCATTATCCTTCCAGCCACCGTAGGTAGTAAGTATGAAAATCCTACGACAGATGCATGTGCTCTATGTGCTACAGAGAATGCATCTAAGATGAATATGTCTGCTAGAGGTGCAAGAGTAGAGACTAGTTTCCCACGGGAATGCTCTTCAGGAGAAGCTTCTTTAGTTTCTTCATCAAGTATTCTAACATTTTCAAGGAGAAGTATCTCACCATTCTTTAATGATTTTACCGCTTTTACTGCTTCTTCTCCAAGTAAGTCTGGCACATACTTAACTTGTTTACCTACATGCTTTGATAAAAGCTCAGCATGCTCTTTTAGTGGAAGGAAGTCTGGGTCTCCCTTTCTCCCTTGATGTGCTAAGACAACAACTTTTGCATTCTTATCAGATAATTCCCGTATTGTTTCTGCATGAGCTCTAAGCCTCTCATTATCTCTAATCTTCCCAGTATCTGGATCTATAGGCGAGTTTAAATCAACCCTTACGATGACAGTCTTACCTGAAACAGACATATCATCTAAAGTCTTAAACCACATCTTATCCAACCCCAGTCATTATGAAACATCTACTTGAAGTATCTATTAAGATTTGAATCTTAGAAGCTTAAAAAATAGGTTGAAGGTTTATTCACTAGATTGATGTATTCAGAGCTTGTCTGCAATCATGTTTACTATATCGACGAGCCTGCAGCTGTATCCCCATTCGTTATCATACCATCCGAGAACCTTTACTATGTCGCTTCTCTCTCCAATAGTCATTATACTCAGTCCATCAATAATACATGAATGTGGATTACCTATTATATCTGCTGAAACAATCGGGTCTTCTGTATACTCTAATATATTCTTCATCTTACCTTCAGCTACTGTTTTATATGCTTTCCTAACTTCATCTACTGATGTCTCTCTTTCAAGTACGGCTGTTAAATCTGTAACTGAACCATCTGGCACAGGTACCCTAAGCGCTATCCCATCCATCTTCCCTTTTATTTCAGGGATTACTAAGTGGAGGGCAGCTGCAGCTCCAGTGGTTGTAGGTATTATTGATAGAGATGCAGCTCTTGCTCTTCTCAAGTCTTTATGTACTAGGTCTAGAACTCTCTGATCGTTCGTATAAGCATGAACGGTTATCATGAATCCTTTCTTTATTCCAAAGTTGTCTAAGAGTACTTTAACCATTGGTGCAAGACAGTTCGTTGTACATGAGGCTCCAGAGATAACATCCTGCTTAGATAAGTCTAGCATATGATCATTTACTCCTGGAGCTATTGTGACATCTGCATCTTTACATGGAGCTGAGATTAAAACTTTCTTGACAGTATCTCTGATATGTTTGGAGGCATCTGCCTTGTTCGTAAATACTCCTGTTGACTCTACGACCAGTTCAACTCCTTCTTCTTTCCAAGGTATTTGAGAGGGATCACGTATATTGTACGCTTTAAGTTCTTTACCATCTACTATAATGCTCTTATCTGTATATGATACATTTCTATTCCATCTTCGATGGACTGAGTCATATTTTAAGAGTAGTGCAGTAGTCTTCGTATCTGCAAGCTCGTTGAAAGCTACAACCTCGAATTTCTTACCATATCTTGGATCTTCTAATGCAGCTCTCAGGAACAGTCTGCCAATCCTACCTAATCCATTAATCCCAACTTTCAGAGCCATCTTCAAACAAATATAATAGAAGCTAGTTTTTTAGTTTTATGCATAGACAAATTTTAAATAGAATTACATAATCGAACCTCGGAACGTTAGCTATATTTAAGCATGTCTGTTACAAGCATGCCATGTAATATTTTATCTACCTTTTCCTGGCTCACCGACTATGTCTACTGCATATATGTCTCCTTTATCATCTTCTTCTACCAAGATCTTTGCCAAAGATTTTGAAGCTGGTCCTTTAACTACCTTTGCATCATCACTAGGGTCGAAAATACTTCCATGACATGGACATATTAGCATACCTGTGTTTTCATCATATCTAGCCTGACATTGTAGATGAGTACAGATTAGGTTGTATGCATATAGGTCAGCTCTCCGACCCATACCTTCTCCTTCTCTTCCTCTAATCAAGATATTTACATGGTATCTTTCAGTCTCAGTAGGCCAATTAAATACAATATAAGATCCTGGTTGAAGCTCGGAGATATTCACGATCTTCTTCTTTTGATATCTAGGCTGGGTTAACGTCTCGGTTTGAATAGGCGTTTGACTCCTTGTAGTAGGCTGAATAGACCATGTAAAGAATGCTGTTATAGCAGCTGCTGCAACTGCGAGAACAGTTATGAGAAGATTACGCCTCTTCATATTATTCTCGAAGGCGGGATCATTACTTAAACATATTAGATAAACTTACACATTTGTAATGACTCATCTCTATACTCAAGATTAAGTATGAACTGGTTAAGATTATATAACTGCTTCTCCTAGATGTTCTAGGTTCTCTAGGATTTTCTGTGCAGATTGTTTAAGTTCGTTTACTCTTTCCTCGGGTACACCATCATATGTAAAGATCCATGCACCCCACTCTATTCCTGCAGCATACTTAATTCTATCTCTTGAGATATGTGGAGTGTAGAATTCAATATGTAATCTATAATCATCGTATTTACCTATTGGTGATTGATGAAAGATCATCATGTATGCACAGTCTTCTCCAAACATCTCTTCATACATGGCAACAGCAACCCTAATTATATCTGCAAGCATTAATCGATCTTCTTGACCTAGTTCAGTCAAAGATTTTATATTTATCTTAGGATAGACATGTACCTCATAGGGCCACATAACGAAGAAAGGTAGGAATAATATGAAAGACTTATTTCCATAGATAATTCTGGTACCTTCTTCTAATTCTCTTCTCAAGATATCTTCAAACAAATTTCCATCGTATTCTTCTTTATATCTTTGGGTAGACTCGATCTCCTTCATTATTCTAGGAGGGATGAACGGTAAAGCATAGATCTGGCTATGGGGGTGGGTTAATGAGACACCTATAATTGAACCTTTATTCTTAAATGGAATAACACATTTTACATAAGGTTTAGATTCGAGTATTCTTGTACGTTCAGCGAGAAGCTTAACATATAGAGATACCTGCTCTATTGAGAAATCTGGGAAATCTCCTTCATGCTGTGGAGATTCTATTATTACTTCACACTCTCCAATAGCTTGAGTTTTCATAAACAATCTTTTACCTTCATCTATCAACGGTGCATCAGGAGATAATGCTGGAAACCTATTAGGTAAAGATAAGACTTTCCATTCTCTCATTGTCTCTTCTCTACCTGGGCAGAATGGGCATTCCCCCGACCTCCAAGGTCTATCAATTCTTTTACCTGAGACTATCGTCCAGCTTCCAGTCAATGGATTCATTCTAATCTCATGAGACATTTCTTATCTCCTCTCTTAATTCTCTAACAGCTAACCTTACTGCCTCACTACTATTGTATCTCGGCCTCCATCCAATATTCTTTATCTTAGAGATGTCGAGTAGCATTTTTCTTACATCCCCTATCCAGCCTCTCCCTCCAAATTCATCTTTATACTCTATTTTGACATCGTCTAGATTAAGTTCTTGGATAACGATCTTTGCAATAGTTTTTACATTAATAGCATCATCTGAGCCAACATTATAGATTTGTATATCTTCACCGATATTTTCAAACGTCCTAACCATGGCCTCTATACAGTCTGTAACATGTAGATATGACTTCGTCTGTTCACCGTCACCAAGTATTTCAAGTCTACTTGGATCTTTTAATAATTTCTTAATGAAGTCTACTATAACACCATGTCTCGATCTTGAACCAACAATATTAGCCAGTCTCAAAATTATACTATTAAATCCGTATGTCATTGAATAACCAATTATGAGTGATTCACTTCCAAGTTTACATGCTCCATAGACAGATATTGGAACAAGTGGAGAATAATCTTCAGGGGTTGGAAGAATCTTTGCCTCCCCGTAAACTGTCGAGGAAGATGTAAAGACTATCTTCCTAACATTGTTGGTCCTCATAGCTTCTAGAACAATATAAGTTGCATAGAGATTGTTTCTGAAGTGGTCTGGTGGATCGCCTATCTTAACTTCAGGGTTAGCAGCTAGATGAAAGACAACATCACAGCTCTTAACAATACTCGAGATTAAATCTATATCTGTAACCTCTCCTTTAACAAATTTGAACCTCTTATCCTCCATCCACCTAGATACATTTTCAACCATTCCTCTTGTTAAATTATCTATTACGATGACTTCGTCTCCCCGGCTCATTAAAGCATCAACTAGATGACTTCCAATAAACCCTGCTCCACCTGTTACAAGCATCTTCAACTTCTTTAACCTCTAATCAAGAGAACACTGCTTCTAACTAATAAAATTAGGTTACGGTGTGTAAAGGTTTAATGTTTCTCGTCTCGCTCCTACCTCAGGGTTAGAAACCCATGTAAACGTAAATCCCCTCTCATAACATTCTTTCTTTATTTTCTCAGCATCTTCAACGTTTTTAGAAAGAGCAATAACTGCTCCACCCATGCCTGCTCCCGAGATCTTTGCTCCAACAGCTCCTGAATCTATAAGAATGCTTCTCAGCTCTTCAATTCTTGGGGTGCTTACTTCGTATAAATCTCTAAGAAGAATATGTTGATAATTCATTATTGCTCCTAGAACTTCTAAGGGATCATCTATCTTTGTTCTATACTCTCTTGCAAAGTCTTCCCCAACTGCTTTAACGAATTTTTCATAGCTTGGCCTCTCACCCCTCAAGATGCTGATAGCGTATAATGTTGATTTATGTGTTAAAAGTGTAAATCTTATTCTATCGGCGAGCTTGCTTGGTAGACTCGCTAGATATTCTTCAAGAATATTTACTAAGAACTCCCACCTGGTCTCATAGTAATCATAAGATAAATATTTTACGACTTTTTCAGAAGGTTTGACTTCATCGAGTATTATTTTAAGAGCTTGATTTATCTCAGCTTGTCTAACTGGATGTACCGAGACTATCTTCCTATGTTCACCTGAATCAGATATGACGAAGACTAAGTCTTTCATCTTAAGCTCTTCCACATTAAAAGGTGGTCTAGTATCTATCTTTATTATTCCACCGAAGGAAGATGCATATTGATCTAGTCTTCCACACGGGATCCCCATGACATCATGTTCAGCTTTATAGCTTAACTCTGCAATGATCTTTTTATCAACATCTAGATTAAACATTTCTGAGATTAGTTTCGCAGTAGAGACTTCTAATGCTGCACTACTAGATAATCCAGCCCCAATTGGGACTTCACTCCAGACGGCTATTTTACATCCTTTAACTTTGAATCCATTATTAATGAACACTTTGAAGACCGCTCTAAAATAATTCCCAAACCAGTCACTAGGCTTAAGCTCCAGCTTACTTATACTAAATTCATCATGATATTCTAAACCAGCTTCTCTCAAGTTTATACTCTTAACCTTGACTATGTCCGAGTCTAGGGGAACTCCTACAGAATAACATCTAAGCTTGATAGCTACTGGGATAACTGGTAATCCTTTATAATCTTGATGGGTATTTAAAAAGTCAGCTCGACCTGGAGCTGATACAATAATAGGCTTTAGATCTAGATTAAACTCCTCGGCTAAACTCTGTAGATTCTTTCTCACAGGCCTGTATCTAGGCGTAGAATATTTTAATATTATATTTAAAGACAAAACCTTTATATTGGGATAAGACCTGAAATCAGCTTTTAAATTAGCTTTTCTCTATTTTTCTGAAAGCATAGATTTATAATGTACATGTTAATTAATCAATATGTATGTCTAAGCATAGAACGAGTATAGAGTTTCCAATTGAGGTTTGGGATGCATTAAAGAAGCATGTACCCGCTAGGAAGAGGAGCTCATTCATTATTGAATCAGTTAGAGAGAAGTTGATGAAGGAATCATTGAAATGTGTTATCTTATGTGGTGGTAGAGGTATGGGTTTGACTCCTCTTACATACAGTATACCTAAACCGATGATACCTATCGGATATAAACCAATAACTGAGCATATCATTACATACTTGAAGAAGCAGGGAATCTACAGCTTCATTCTAGCCATAGGATATCTAGGTGAACATTTAATAAAATACTTTGGAGATGGTAGGCTCTTGGGCGTTTCAATAGATTACTCTATTGAGAAAGTCTCTCTTGGAACAGCAGGTGCAGTAAAGAATGCTGAAAGGAAATTGAATAGTACTTTCTTAACTGTTAATGGAGATGTAATATTTACTGGCTTAGATATATCTAGCCTAATCAGGTATCATAGAGAGAAGAATAGTATTGCAACAATTGTTTTAACGAGAGTTGAAGATGCGAGAAGATTCGGGCTAGTCTCAGTAGATGAAGAAGGAAGAGTTATAGCATTTAGAGAGAAGCCTAGACAAGCAGTTCCAGGATTCGTCAATGCAGGAATCTATGTATTTGAACCTGCTGTCTTCGATTACATACCATCTGATAGACCTTCATCTCTAGAAGAAGAAGTATTTCCAGAACTTGCAGATCAGAATAAATTATATGCGTATCTCCATAATGGCTACTGGATTGATGTAGGCGACCAGTCAGATTATGAGAAAGCTGTTAAAGACTTTTTTAACGGCATAATACCATAATATAAACATGTACTTCTACTCATTTTTTTGTAGATACTCAAGTTTAAGTGGTCGTAAAGCTAGCTTATATATATGCCTAGTAACCCCGAGGCCAGAATATCTCTAATAATAGCTATTTCAACGGTTTTCGGAGCTCTCTCAGCAGTCTTGGCGATGATGCCCTTAAGCTTCTCTTTTCCCTTAATACCCTATTTAAGGTTTGATATAGCTGAGATACCTGTAGTTACAGCTTTCTTAGGCTTCGGCCCAGTACCTGGATTTATCTCTTCGTTAACTTACTGGCTAGTTCTTAACATATTCGGGGAATGGTCGCCTATTGGTCCAGCGATGAAGTTTATTGCATTAGCCTCTATGCTGGTAGGTTTATGGGTAAGCTATAAACTAGCATCAAGGTTTAGGATACCCTATATTGCAGTATTCATATTCAGTAGCTTGATGAGGATCCTAGCTACAACTGCTTCTAACTACCTAGTCTTAGTAGTGTTTATGCCCTTCTTCCTAGAATTTGCTGTAAAATCTTTATCGATAGCCTTAGGCTTAGAAATAGAAGTTGGGTTAGGAGGCTTGCTTCTAATCTTAGCCTTTACTGCAATCTATAATATATTACATGTAGCGTTAAGCTTGCTCCCATCAATATTTCTCGTCAAGAATTTCTGTAAGCAAGGTCTATTCTTAAATCTTAAAGAACCATGGATAATAACATTAATTAAACAGAAAAAGATTTAAGGTCTTTCATAGGATATTTTCTCAGCTTGTTTTAATGCTTTCTCGAAAAGCTTACTACTTATAATCTCTTGATTAAATGCTTGTTCAAGATGTTCTCTATCAATTATTTTAACTTCAAGATTGGGAAGATAGACTACATCTATCTCTAAGTCGAAGTAATGTATCTGGTCAGGATAGAACGCAACAGGTGTGCAGATATTATAGTATGCACCTTTAAAATTTCCCGAGAAGCTATAATAGCTTGTCTTAGTCCACATATCTAGTTTTCTAGCTTCTGTAACAGCATAGTCTCCAACCTGTTTCGGTATACCTAGACCATCATATATCCCAGAACTCATAATTCTCCTAAGAACTTTAATAGTCTCGTTACCTCTCCAGATAACTTTACCTGGTCCAAGTATAATTCTTCCACCATCAAGTTTTACATGAACTATCCTAATCTTAGAGCCAAGCTTTGGAGTAAACTGTTTAACTTGTTCTTCAAACATCTTATTCATTTCTTCTGGAGAAACCAGCCCTCTCTCAACAAGGTCTTCAGCAAAGCTAACCATACTTGAAAGTGTCTCTCCGCCTGCTCTACAGTAATGATGCCATGGAACGGTATAAGTTACCATAGACCTTAACTCATCAAGCTTCTTCATAGCTTCAAATGGGAAACCTATTCTAACACATGAATTATTCATATCTTTCATTTTCCATAAGATAATCAGGTCTTCGAAGAAGTTTCTCATCTCACTTGTTAAGATGTTGACAACTTCTAGAACTCCCTTCACTTCTATAAAATGTCTATCAGATGAATCTGTAATTACCGCATCAGGCTCTATAGCTAGATTAGTTAACCCGAATCTTTCCATCTGAGACTTTGTAGGTCTAATAATCTTAAATCCCTTATCTATCAATAACTTAGCTAAAGCTGTAGAGTATATTCCTCTAATTAGGAGCTTCAATCCTTAGTATATTAGAGTTAGCTCTGCTATAACTTTAACTTCAAAGATTAGAATCGATGTAGAGAGGCTTGGCAGTCTTATTCACTGATGAATTAACATAGGATATAGAAGCTGCTTCGACCATACTATCCTAGATGATGAAACTATGTAACTGTTCTCGGTGGTTTTGGTAGCTCTTTTATTCTATTCCGTACTTCTTTAGGCCAATCTTCAAAGTTAAAGCCATGTCTAGCTAAGAAGCCTGTAGCCCATCTTGTTAATCCATGACCTATGCAGCCAGTCCATATCTCTCTATTCTTTGCTTCTCTTATCTTGAATGCTTTGACATAGAAGTCTCTATGGACTGTTGCAGCTGTTATCTCAAGCCACTCAGCTCTATCTCTCTGCCCCCTGTAAGGTAGATAGACTTCTACATCGAGTGTAGGTATCTTATCGAAGCTGGATATATCTATGAGACGTTTAGAAGCTTCCTCAGGAGATAGGAAAAAGGGTGCTCCAGCTACTAGTCTCCACTCCATATCTAGAATCTTGTCAACTAATTCTATTGATTTTTCTGTTATTTTATTTCTTATCTCGATTGTTTCTTCTGGGCTTGCTAAGAAGACCATCTCCATCCTCCAGAATTCATTTGTTCTAACAATACCTTCAACCCCTCCAGCTTCATTCCTCCAAGTCCATCCACCTAAAACCTCGAAGACCTTGATAGGTAGGTCCTCCAATCTAACTATCTCTCCTGAGAAATATTGATAGAATGGTGGACATTGTACAGCTTCTAAAATATATCCAGGCTCTTCAAGGATATTCTTTAGTAAATCTCTCCTCAACTCTTTCCTCAAAGTATACTCTCTCTTGAATTCTTCAAAAGCTGAGGGATCTCTAGGTGGAGCACAAACGTAGAATAACCCTTCTGGTAGATGCTCTATATATGTTGAAAGTTTCTTGAATACTTCGAAAGGCATTAAACGTGGAAACATCCATTCTTGAAAACCAAGAGGCTTTGCAACGTAATCTATCAGCATCTCAGATAATGTTCTAAGCAGTGCAGTCATAGGGCTGGTGAAGATCCATTGACCTCTACCTGGATAACGTTTAACCCAGCTAAGCTTCTCAGCTTCGGTAGAGATCTCACCACTAAACATAAATGGTTTCTCTATACCTTTTATGAGGACTGTACCGAATGGTGCAAGCTTCTCAGCTTTTTCTACAGCTTTCTCTTCAACTCTCACCAGTCTTATAGCTCGATCTACTACTCTATCACGTATATCATGGTCGGATAAATTTTTAAAGATTAAAACTAATGTATCATCTTTAATTGAGACTTCAGCAACGCCTTTAAGCTTCTCTTCTGCGGCCTGTAGGCTTACATGTTCTCCAACAACTTCGACTATAAGCTTATCTATGAATATCTCTCTTACACCGACTCTTAGTGATGGTCCAAGCTTCTCTACTAACATATTCTTAAATCTAAGGAAGGCATCATGTGCCCTAAGCTTGCCTCCAGAGATTATCTTAACTTTTAATCTCCTTCCTTCTCCACTATACTCTACAATTACTGCCGTCTCAGAAGTCTCTCCCTGGGCACTCTCCCTAAATTTTTCATTAGCTTCTCTAACTAACTCAGATATTTGAGGTGCTAGACTACCTACATCCATAGTTAATTCAAGGTATCCTTCTAGCTCTATTCTTAACTCCATATCACAACGCCATGCTATCTAATAGTTTTTATCAAGCTTAAAATAAATATTTTAATCTGACCCATATAGAGAGAAGGTATTCTTCCTTAATGCTTAAAGCATTTATATTGATGAATTAATACATACTGGACAAATCTTGTTTTCTAAGACTTTTGTAATAGAGAGTTTGACTCTACATTTACTCAGAGTAAGACAGAGAAATTTCCCAGCTATCCTCTTAGAGTCAAACTTTTTAACCTCTAATATAATCTTGAAACAGGAGAAAAAATGTCTTTTAGGATGAAGTTACCAAGTGCAGATTATTTCTCAGACCTAATTAAGGCTGTACATGCTGTAGTAGATGAAGGAACATTCAAAATTACTGAAGAAGGAATTAAATTGATAGCGATGGATCCAGCTCACATATCTCTGGTTGATTTCGAGTTAAGCAATTCAGCTGCTGAAGAATATGAATGTAGTGGAGAGCTTCAGATGACTCTCAGTATATCTGAGATGATGAAGTTTTTGAAGAGAATAAAGAAAGGTGAGACTTTAACAATAGTATATGATGATCAAGCAAGAAAGCTCAACATAATATTGATGGATGCAACCAGCTCGAGGGAGAGGATGTTCACTCTAAATACTTTAGAGACTGTTGAAGCGAGAAGTACAACGCCGAAGCTGTCTTTTGATGCAAAAGCAAGACTAAATGTAGATGCTGTAATAGATGCTATAAAAGATAGTGACGTCGTAAGTGATTATGTAAAGATAGCTATAAACCCTAATGAGGTAATATTCTTAGCTAGAGGAGAGCTTGGAACAGTTCAGACAAAGCTTACCAAGATGGGAGCCGCAGTATACGAGATAGAGACCGATAAAGAAGTATGGGCTAACTTCAGCATAACATATCTTGACAAGATTATAAAAGCTGGAGGCGACCTCTCAGAAGAAGTAATCATGAATCTCTCAACAAATAAACCTATAAAACTCGGCTTCCCAATACCCTCAGGAAAACTAGAATACCTAATAGCACCAAGAATAGAAGGAACCTAATCTAGTTTCACCCGAATAATCCCATATACCATTAAATAACTCAATGTGTTTGGTAGAGATAACACTGCAAATTCCAAGTAGAGTTATCCAGCTTATGATTTTAAAGGCAAGTGGAGGAATAAAAGGTAGAACTAGATTGCAGAAAATCGTTTTCCTACTGAAGGAACAATATGGAATACCATTAAGGCCCAAGTTTGAACATACTTTTATGGACCATATTCAGAGGAACTTACATATGATCAAGTTTATTAAATTACAATCCCTATATATTCAACTTGTCTTTCAACGGTAAAAGGAAAAGATATGTTCCTATAGATAGCGTGGTATAAGAGTTACAGAAAAATTTGTAGCTGGAAAATACTGATTATGGACGATACATCTTTATAGCTTATGGTTAGTGTAGGAGATAAGGCTCCACACTTTGAGTTGCCTAGAAGCGATGGTGGCATGCTCCGCTTGTCGGATGTGCTTGGTAAGAGGATAGTCCTATTCTTTTATCCGAAGGATGGCACGCCTGGTTGTACTCGTGAGAACTGCCTGATAAGAGATATGCTACCAGAGTTTGAGAAGTATGGAGTATTGGTACTTGGAATAAGTAGAGATGGAATTGAGAGTCATAAGAAATTTGCAGAGAAATATAAGCTGATCCACATTCTCCTAAGCGATGTAGAAGGCAAGGCATCAAAGGCTTACGGAGTTCTTGGAAGATTCGGCCTGTCCAAGAGAGTCACCTTCATTATAGACGAGTCGGGGACGATCAGAAAGATTATTCAAGGACAGAACCCCGATAGACATGTAAAAGAATCATTAGAGTTTTTGAAGACCATGGATAAAGGCTCAGGTCGTTCTTAAGAAAAAATATAGTCTAGGCTGGATTTGAACCAGCGTCACAGGGATCTCTTCTCGGAGATTCACATTAAGACAAAAGAGTCAGGCGAGCTCGTGGATACCTCAATAGAGGAGACGAGAAAAGCTGGAGTAACCGACACCACGCGGACGTATGAGCCTAGACTATGAATAGTGGGAAAAGAATTCGTTCTGAAGGACATGAGGGATGCATTAGGAGCATCGGCTCTGGTAGAGTCTGAGTAGACTTCAACCATTACTCGGCTGGTAAAACTCTTCTATATGCTGTGTGGATCAAGAAAATAATTACTGACGACATGGAGAAGATCTACTTACTGCTACATTCGAGGATGCCTGAAGCAAACAGAGAGAATACAACGATAATACTTGAAAAACCAACTGTTACTATCAAGCCCCGAAAGACCTCCATCTATTATTTGAGTTACAGATGGTCAAGCAGGTTCTTGCACGCTAAGTGATGGAAACTCATACCCAAGTTGAGAAAGTCTTATTTTTCCCGTGAAGGCCAGCAACATTCTTTCGTTTGATTAAAAATAAATTAGAAGAATGTTTATTAAGATAATACCTTCTCAAGTAGCTGTTTATAAATTTGCAATATTTAAGCTGGGAAAAATAAATAAATCCCCGGTAAGTATTCCTAGATGTAGTTCATGATAGCTGGCTTGGTGAAGATTTATGGATTATTATTGGAGGGGCTTCTCCAACCATTTACTTGAGATTCTATTC
This sequence comes from Candidatus Geocrenenecus sp. JGI 0000106-J15, assembly GCA_000405685.1. Lineage (GTDB taxonomy): Archaea > Thermoproteota > Nitrososphaeria_A > Caldarchaeales > Wolframiiraptoraceae > Geocrenenecus. The sequence continues at coordinate 32,109 of ASPF01000018.1, forward strand.
TTTTGGATAATTCTTCGAGAGGTGAAACTCTGAAAGCAGTTATTATCGGGGTAGGCGCTGTAGGCTCAGTTATAGCTAAACATCTCGCAAAAAGCGAAGAGGTCGAAGAATTAATACTTGCAGACAAATATTATGAGAGAGCTAAGAGAGTAGCTCTAGAAACAGGTAGGAGGAAAGCCATCCCAAAGAGAGTAAATGCATCAAATATCGAGCAAGTTATAAAACTCATTAAGAATTCAGATGTATTAATCAATGCTACCCTTCCAAGATTCAACCTACAGTTAATGAAAGCTTCTCTTAAAGCTGGAACACATTACATAGATTTGGCAAGTGATGACCCAGATCAACAGTTAAAATTCCATAAAGCATTTAAAGAAGAAGGACTAACTGGGATAATCTGTATGGGTGAAGACCCTGGATTGTCCAATATATTTGCTAGATATGCAGCAGACCAACTAACAAAAGTTGAATCAATAAAGATTAGAGACTGTGAAAGCAGCATAGTTAAAGGTATGAGAAGCCATCTTACACCATTATTCTCTAAAGAAGTATACTTTGCAGAATTATTCGAAGCTGCATATATTTACCAAAATGGTAAGTTTAAGAAGCTTCTACCTCTTAGTGGATACGAGGAATATGAGTTTCCCCAACCTATCAATAGACTGCCAGTATACGCTGTCTCACATGAAGAGGTCTTCACGATCCCCAAATATATCAAAAACGTAAAATACGTAGACTTTAAACTCTTCATACCTAAAGATGTTGTCCAGATACTTAAAGTACTAAAAGTAATCGGTCTACTCAGTAGGAAGAAAGTCAGAGTAGATGGGCAGGAAGTCTCACCTGCGAAGGTTCTCTATGCTGTCTTGCCGAATCCAGAAGAACTTGCTGGAAAACTCTCAGGATATGCTGGAATAGCTGTAGAAGTTAAAGGGAAAAAAGGTAGAAAACATGTTAAATACACTGTCTACACATTGATGAGCCATGAAGAAGCATATGAAGAATTCGATACAACTGCTACGGCGTATCTAACTGGAACACCGCCTGCAGTACTAGCAATAATGCTTGGAGAAGAAGAGATCAAGGCGAGAGGAGTATATCCGCCTGAATACCTATCCCCAACACCAATACTCCAAAACCTAGGAGAATACGATATAAGAATACACTCAGTAGTAACAGAAGAAGCACCAATACACCTCTGAACTTCATCCAAGAAGCAAATATACAAGTAAAGAAACAATCTTGAATAAAGATTAACTTAGACTTGATACCCACGTTGAAGCAATATTGGAGTAAGTTTTTAGATGATCCTTTTAATTAAGACAAGAGTAACACTTAATAATGGATTTATACAGAAATTGATATTGAGAGGTCCTGAGATGAGTAGTGAGAGGTTAGCTATCTTAGCGAATTTCATACGGCTTCTCATAGATAGGTTAGGTTATAAATTCAATATTGAGGAAGAATTTGAGAAAAGATTTAGGCTACAGAAATATGTCTATCTTGCAAAATTCTTCGGAATAGACTTAGGCTATTCATATAATCTATATATGCATGGACCATATTCTAGTGATTTAGCAGATGATTATTATGAGTTAAGTAGATGGAGGGTACTTCCATCAAGTGAAGAGTCTCTGTTAACGAAAGGATTTAGGATAGATGAATTCATAGAATTTGTAAAGAATAGAGATGATGAATGGTTAGAGGCCGCTACAACTTTGTTAGATGTTTGGCATGCAAACAAAGAGATAGGCATGGACATAGATAGACTTATCGAACATGTTTCAAGTATTAAACCACATATAAAAACTAGTAAGATTGAGGCAATAGCAAAAGAATTATTAAAAAGAAACTTACTATCATCTTAAGTAATCAGTAATAATTAATATATTTTCTCTTTCACGTTTTTGATAAAACTCTTTAACTAACTCAATGAAATCTTTAGATTTTAAGATGCTCGCATCCGTAGTAATAAAATGTGTAGATAAAGGATCACAAATCGCATGGGAAACTATTATAGCATCTTGAAAAGAAGTCTCGAAAGAATAGTCTTTCTTTGCTAGTTCTACTGCGATGTTGACTACATCTTTTTTCAGAGGTGGGCACTCATCAATATATTCTTTTAATTCGATGAGATTAGGAAGCGATTTTGACAGGCTAATCTGATCTTTTATCTTCTCATATATCTTTGAACATACTTCACCTATAACTGTTTGAGATACTATTACCTTTGCCTCTTTACGTTCTCTAAAATAATTTAGTCTTCCGATAATTTCTTTAGAGTTTTTTATCTGTTCCGGTCGAGCATTTGGATCAACAAGAGGCATTAATATAGATGAATCCAAGTATATTCGTCTTTCCATCTCTAATCTCCTCTAACCAGCTTCTACAATATATAAGAATTAAACGATAACAAAACGTTAAAAATCAAGCTTTAGATATGGAAGAGATTTACAGATAAATTTATTTTAAACTAATCTTTCAATAAATATTCTTAATGATGTTAGTTAAGGCTGCTCGTATAGATAAATTTAAGAAATAATAATGAAGAAGCTATAGGTAGAAAAACGGGGCCGTGGTCTAGCATGGCTATGACACGCGGCTTGGGCCCGCGAGATCCTGGGTTCAAATCCCAGCGGCCCCACATACCAAATCTTATTCTTTAATTAGGTTGTGTGGCTATCATGATATGGTGAGATAGGGGGTTCTATGTTTTAGATCCACATAGATGTTCATGGCTTGTATAGATTAAGGTATTTGTTTTTGTTTCTTAGAGATATGCTGGGTGGTTTATGTGAGTCAGAGGGTATGTAGAGTTGATTCTAATCTTGCTGGCTGTAATTGTACTTATGAGCCATGTCCACGTAAAGGCATATGCTGTGAATGTCTTAGATATCATTGGAGTCATAGGGAGCTTCCAGCATGTTTCTTCCCACCAGAGATAGAGAAAACATACGATAGATCACTAAGAACATTCATCAACTACTGGAGCAAGAAACAAAGATGAAGTATATGTAAGCATTCAACTATGATTTGATGGAAATCTACAGTCTATTCTTTATCTGTTATAGTTAGTTGGCTGACACTCTTCTAGGATAGGCTTAAATAGTCTAGAATACGTTTTTCAAATATTTATATTTATGCATAGTAGTAATGGAAATGTTTAGATTTAGATATTCATATTGATAGTTACATAGAATACGTTTCGAGGTATGTTGTGCATATGAATAGTGAGAAAATAGGTTCT
>ASPF01000019.1 GCA_000405685.1 Candidatus Geocrenenecus sp. JGI 0000106-J15
CCCAGGGATACTGCGCGCATCATCCGATCTCCCGCGAAGCCTTTTTAACAGGGTTGTAGTAGTCTAGACAATAGCATGGTAGAACATCCTGACTTATACTTTATACTTGGAGCACTTGAAGATGGATGTCTTAGTAATCGAGTTGATAAAGGAGAATACTTAGTAGAGTTCTATCAGAAGGATCGAGAATGGCTGGAGCAAGAAATTGCATCAAGACTCAGAAAGATCGGCTTCAATCCAGTGATTAAGAGATTCAAGCAAAACTATTATCGAATATCGATTTACTCTAAGAGGCTTTACGAATTATTAGCGCAGATGAAAGATAATTTATACGTACTGCTTAAGAGTTCTTCTTTAAATGATGAAAGAGTTCTTCAATACACTCAGGCAATATACGATTGTGAAGGAGCAGTACATAAAAATTTGTTTAGAATAACACTTTGGAGTAAAGAGGAACAAAAACTGATTTTGATTAAGCAGATACTAGAGGAAGCAGGAATAAGAACTAGTAAGATCATCAAATCGAGAAATATTAGCGGCCTACCGATATATGGAAAAGAGAACTTGAAGATTTTTACTAGGAGAATCGGGTTCAGGCACCCTGTTAAAAAGGCTGCATTAGCGGGTAAGGATGCGATGGCGCAGCCCTAGAACAGGCTCGTCGCGGGCGAGAGTCCCCATCAGGTCCAACTGAGTAACTTTAATTAAGTATACGTCACCATGAATATGGGGTGAAATGCTGGAGTCTAGAGGCATTGAGGTTGACGTAATTGATAGGCTAGACTTGAGATATGTTAAAAACTATGTCAGATATTTTGATGATAAGATCATAGTTGTTGAAGGAAAAAATGGGCAGCGGAGGTATCTAAACGTAATTCCACGAATAATTGAGTTTAATAAGTTCACTTCATATAATCTAGGTTTATGGATAGGTGATAGATGGGGTGGAAAGTCTAGAGTAGGATTGAAGAACAAAGACATAGCTTTGATAAGCTCTTTTAAATCATTCCTCCTGCATACGCTGTATCAAGAAGACATTAACGAAGTGATAATTCGAAGAAGTGGTGAGGTAATTATCGATGCACAGATTAATGACGCATTACAAGCTAAAATGAATTTACGAGTTATTGAAGACCCCTCCATGTTTGGTAATTGGGTCTATGGAGTCTACGTACAGAATGGTACTCTAAGAACTAAAGTGATGGATAAGCTTATAAGCGAACTCCCTGAAATCCTTCAAAGATCTTCTGAACAGATCGTTGCTGCTTTTGTTGGCGGCGTCATGGATGCAGAGGCATACATGGACTATAATAAGAAGAGAGTCGCAATAACTGTGTCACTGAAGAAAAAGACTGGAAGCTTCGAAGTTAACCTCTATTCATGGTGTTTAAAGAGATTATATATTCCCCATTTTATTATAAAAGATAGAATTTCACAGGTAATAAAAGTTCCGTATAAAGGCGTGCGACGTTTAATAGAATTGGTTGAACCTCACATGAAATCTCTTCACAAGAAGAATATGCTCCTCAGTTGGACCTGAGGACAAATCGACCCCGCGGCTTGGTACCTCGATGTCGGCTCTTCCCATCCTGGCCGTGCAGCAGCGGCCAAGGGTGCGCCTGTTCGGCGATCAAAGGGGAACGTGAGCTGGGTTTAGACCGTCGTGAGACAGGTCGGATTCTACCTGCTGGGAGCGTTGGCCGCTTGAGGGGAGGGTGCTCCTAGTACGAGAGGAACGGAGCGCCGGGGCCAACGGGGTACCGGTCCTCCTACAGGAGGTAGCCGGGCACCTGCGCCCCTGCGGATAAGGGCTGAAAGCATCTAAGCTCGAAGCCGCTCCCGAGATCAGGCGGCCACTTAGAGGCCATGGGGTCTGGTAACAGGCCTCGGCCTCTAACGAGGGCACCCGTAGAAGACGGGTTTGATGGGGTGGAGGTGTAAGAGTGGAGGCCTTGTGCCGGACGCTCTCAGCCTGCCACTCCCAATAGCCCGAGAGGCCTAGGGTCTTCTTCTACTATCTAGGCGAATGTATCTCTTATTCCTGTAGATGCTTCTCTACGATGACTTTAAACATATCTTGTCTTTTCTTCAATTTATTGCATATATTATCTATAACTGTGTAGAGGATTTTTGATGAGTGAGTCTCCTATATCTATCACAAGATTAGTCAAGTTCTCTCATAGAGTTAAAACTATGGAAATATACAAAAAGATCAAGGAATAGTCTAATAATAGGATGGATGCTGTAGTTTCTGAAGATCTCGTTAAAATCTATGAGGGCGGAGTAAAAGCATTAGACTCAGTCAGCCTATCTGTTAAGCAAGGCATAGTCTATAGCTTACTTGGTAGAAATGGTGCAGGCAAGACAACATTCCTTAGAATAATGGCTACACAGCTGCTACCTACTAGTGGCAGAGGACACGTTCTAGGATATGACATAGTATCTGAAGCTAGAAAGATTAGAGAGAACATAGCTGTCATCCCTCAAGAATCTAGACCAATGTACATATTGACTGTGAGAGAACACGTTAAGTATTTCCTCATGATGAGAGGCCTACCTATGTATGAGGCATCACAGCGTGCATCTAGGATAATTCATGAACTAGATCTGGAAGAATATTCTAACACCTTATGTATGAAGCTTTCAGGAGGATTGAGGAGGAAGGTTCTTGTCGCTATGGCCATGGCCACTGAAGCTGAGATACTCTTCTTAGATGAGCCGACGACTGGTTTAGACCCTCTATCAAGAAGGCTTGTATGGGATGTAATTCAGAGAGCTTCTAGATCTGGTCAAACAATATTTCTAACAACACATTATATGGATGAAGCTGAGAAGATCTCGAACGAGATTGCAATAATACATAGTGGAAGACTACTTGCATCTGGAAGCTTGGAAGAATTTAAGAAGCTTACACCATACAAGCTGAAGGCAGAGATCCCTGCAGACAACATAAGAATTGAAGAACTAAGAGAGTATGGTAGAGTCTTAAAACTCGGCAGGAGAATCATAGTATATATGGCTGATGAAGAATCTTCAAGGAAGCTTCATGACTACTGTATCTCGACAGAGACGCCAGTAGCATTTTCTCCACTAAGCCTTGAAGACTTGTTTATAAAAATGGTGGAGGAAAATGAAAATAGTTAGAGAGATTAGAGCCTTAAATGCATTGGTGTTGATGAATGGGTTGAAGCCAATTATTAGAAGCCCGCTATGGTTGGTCGTTGAATTGTCTTTCCCTCTAACGTTAATATTCTTTATCTCTCTATATGCATCAGAGAAAGCTGTTTCTGAAGCATTGATTGGTGCAGCAATATCGTTGATGACTCTAAGCGGGTTAGCTCTACAGAGTGATGTTGTATGGCTTAGAGTAGAATTAAAGTTTCAAGACATGGCTGTTGCATCACCAATCTCCCCCACAACATACATGCTTGGACTAGCTTTATCTGAGCTAGCATATAGTTCTCCAGCAATTCTCTTAATCATAGTATTGATGATTTTTAGAGGAATGATAACTCTTGGAAGTATACCATTAATCTTTCTATCATTGATACTATGCTGGCTATTCGCTACATCACTTGGATTCTATTTATCGACAAAAATAACAGACCTTAGGCATATATGGGCATTAAGCAGTCTACTCTCAGTATTAATAAGTATGCTTCCACCAGTCTATTACTCAATAGATCTTCTCCCAGAATGGGCTCAGGCATTAAGCCTCATCATTCCAACAACACATGCAGCACTTCTTGCAAAAGATGCCGTAAACTTAACGAGTTTAACTTTATTCAATAAATCTATCAGCTTCATCATACTCTTAACTTGGACAATACTATTAACGATTATTGCAGCTAATAGATCTACATGGAGAGAAAAATAGAAAATCTTAAGAAATTACATGATGACTTAAGATTTATGGTTTACAGTTAATCCCGTGAAGACGTCGGTAAATTCATGTAGTTCGCTTGGAACCTTCCGTATTGTACCAACTACTTCATCTATCTTTACTGGTATGATATCCACTCCCTTCACTACTACTACGTATCCAAACTTCTGTTCTTTCACGAGGTCAACGGCCTTGAAGCCCAGCCTTATTCCTAGAACTCTATCATATGCTGATGGTATACCGCCTCTCTGAATATGCCCTAAAACTACAGACCTGACTTCTTCACCAGTTCGTTTCTTAATCTCTTCTTCTAAGACTTTTGATACTCCACCTAAACGTACATGCCCGAACTCATCTTTCTCAGTAGATGCAGTAACAATCTCACCAGTGGTAGGGACCATCACACCTTCGGCTACAGCGATAAGAGTGTATGGTTCACCTCTCTCTCTACGTTGCTTAATGATCCTGCATACTTCATCTATATCTACAGGTTTCTCAGGTATTAATATGATATGTGCGCCTCCTGCAAGCCCTCCCATAAGTGTTAGCCACCCAGCATATCTACCCATAATCTCAGCGATCATTACACGTTTATGAGACCTAGCAGTTGTATGCAGTTTGCCTAAAGCATCAGCTATAGTCTCAATAGCAGTCCAAAAACCTATAGAGTAATCAGTTAAGGGTAAGTCATTATCTATAGTCTTAGGCACTCCGACTACTGGGATACCCATATCATATAGCTTCTTAGCTGCACCTAGAGTATCATCTCCACCAATAGTTATCAAAGCATCTAGTCGAAGCTTCTTAACATTCTCAATGATGGTCTTCAATTCCTCTTGAGATTTAGCAGGATTTTTCCGTGAAGTTCCAAGGATTGTTCCGCCAAGCCAATAAATATCTTCAATATCCTTGGGAGTCAACTTTCTCGCTTTTCCATAAAGCAAACCCTTATAGCCGTCTTCTACACCGTAAACCTCATATCCATATTGACAAGCTCTAACAAATACACCTTGAATCACAGCATTAAGTCCAGGACAATCTCCTCCACCAGTTAAGATGCCTACCCGGCGCATACCACTTCTACATTAATTTTGCCTATATATATACATAATAGATAACAAAAATACGTTGAACTTCTCTCGAATGATTAATAGTTCAATGTTTAAATTTTTCTCCTTCCCAAGGAAAGTTAGGTCATCATGGGTTTTAAGAAATTCATAGTAGGGTCAGATAGACCATATCCCGCTGCTAAGTTTATATTAGAATACCTGAAATCTAAAGGTTATGAAGTAACTCCTATTGGAGCATTAGTAGATGGTAACCCTGTTCCTTGGCCAGACGTAGCCTATGAAGGAGCAAAAAGTTTATCAGAAGGCAAGGTCGATAGCGCAGTCTTAATGTGTTACACTGGAACCGGTGTATCCATAGTTGCAAATAAGGTCAAAGGCGTCAGAGCTGCTCCATGCCCGGATGCACAGACAGCAAAACTCGCTAGGCTTCTAAACGATGCAAACGCTTTAACATTAAGTGCTAGACTTACTACTGAAGAACTTGCTAAAGAAATCATTGATGCATGGCTGTCAATTGAACAACCTGACCCCACGAGAGCTGACAGATTTGAAAAAATTAGGAAGATCGAAGATAAAGAGTTTAAATGAAGATATCCTTCATTAATTACGTTCTTCTAAATGATACCTGTTAGGTTTCGTAGTGGAAACCTTGAAAATAGGATAGTTTAGAAAAGTAGATTAGAATATGCCGTTATGTCTTATCTAGTAGATGCTTCGATAGTAGGTTTGACGATAACTTTTAATCCTAGTCCTTTCTCAGCGATATTGAATCCTTCTTCAAGTTTTTCTAAGGGAAGCACATGGGAGATAATTTTTTTCACATCCACATAACCAGATTCTAAGATATGCACTGCTCTCTGAAATTCTATGGGTCTGTAGGCATGACTACCCATTACTATTGCTTCTTTGTAATGTAGAATGTTTGGGTCGAACTCAATATTTGTTGGAGGATAGACTCCTGCAAATATTACTATTCTACCCCCGACGCCAATTAAATTGTATGAAAGTTCAATAGCCTTCTTGCTTCCAGCAGTAACTATAACGACGTCAGCGCCATCTCCATCAGTAATAGACATTACTTTATCAACAGGGTCTTCTACTGATGAATTTATTACGAAATTGGCCCCTAGTCTGCTAGCCACACTTAGTCTATCTTCTACTAAGTCAATAGCTATCACTCTTGCACCACTCAGCCTGGAAACTATAGTATGCAACAATCCCATAGGTCCTGCCCCGATTACTACTATGCTTTCCCCTTTCTGAACATTAGTTTTTTGATTTGTATGAATACAGCATGCTAATGGCTCAGTGAGGCATGCCTCTTCAAACGATATCTTATTGCTGAGCTTATACACATAGGGTGAGTAGGCTAAAGCATATTCTGCAAAGCCTCTTGCATAAAATTTCTTATTTGTACACAAATTTGTAAATCCCATTTTACATGGTCTACATCTTCCACAAGGAGGTTGGAAATCTACAACCACCTTGTCACCAACAGAGAGATTATCTACATATCTGCCTGTCTCTACGACTTCACCAACCCATTCATGTCCAAAAAGTCCATAACTTTCCTTTCCATAGGGAAAATATAACTTGAGACCATTGTAGTATCTAATATCAGTGGGGCAGATCCCGCATCCTTGAATTTTAACGAGAATCTCATACTCTCGAGGCTTTGGTACAGAGACCTCATCTATAATCAATTTTCCTGGCCCTAAGAGAACTGCTGCTTTCATAACTATGTGTAAAAAATAGTGTTTAATAAAATTTTTATGATGTACTCACTTCTGTCTTGTTAACCTGAAACTGGGTAAGACACTTGATAAATGAAAAATTCGATAAGAGTAGCCTGATAATTATCAAGCATTATTAGAGTGGAAAAGTAGATACAATCAAGACGCTTAAGGAGAACTCAGTTGAGGATCCTCTCCACTTTTTATGTATAATGGTCTATTTGAATAATATCCCCTATCTTATAATGATTCACAACAATGCTTTCGAGACTTAAAATCTCAGTATCCCATGTATTATGGAAATACTAAAATTTTCCTTTGACAGGAAGTTTACAAGAGAATATGAATGCCTATGAAGATGTAAGTAGAAAATTCTCCCTGAAAAATATAAATGACGCTGAACCAGATATATGTGATCGCTCACTAAGATATCATACCCAGCATAGAAAAGGGAATATTCTTAGAGATACATATAAACTTATAGAACCCGGTAAATCTCCTTCAAGGAAATTAACCTTGGGATATACTTTGATCTATCCTGAGTGTAGCAATACGGGTCATTCACACAATGATTTAGAAGAAGTATACTTCATATTACAGGGAAAAGGAGTAATGCAGATCGATGATGTTAAGTTTCCTGTAAAAGAGGGTGATGCATTCTACATACCACCAAATGCATACCATATTACCTACAACACAGGGATAATTCCTCTAGTCATACTTTGGGTTACTGGCAAGATAGATTAGAGATGGGGGAAATTCTGTGGAAAAGTTCCTAATGCTAATAGATGGAGAATGGGTTGATTCCACGAGCGGCGACTATCAACAAGTGGTAAACCCCTCTACAGAAGAAGCATTTGCACGGATACCCTCTGCTACTAAGAAGGATGTTGACAGGGCGGTTGAAGCAGCTAATAAAGCTTTTAAACAATGGTCAAAGACTTCTCTTGGAGAGAGAAAAGAATTACTGTATAAAGCTGCCGAGATAGTAGAAAAACGTGCGAATGAGATAAGCAAGCTTCTTACGATGGAGCAGGGTAAGCCTTTGAAACAAGCTATGGAAGAGCTTAGGAACTCAGCGTATGTCTTGAGATATTTTGCTGAAGAAATATTTAGAGTATACGGAGAGATCATACCCTTACCAAGGAGAGAGTATGAAAGCGTGACCATATATCAACCTGTAGGGGTTGTCGCAGCGATCACACCGTGGAATTATCCAGTCCAGCTCCTCTCTTGGAAGGTTGGAGCAGCTCTAGCCGCAGGTTGTACAGTGATAGCTAAACCTCCATCTTATACTCCGACTTCACCAATAAAGTTTATCGAATGCCTCCATGATGCGGGCATGCCGAGAGGTGTCGTCAACATACTTACAGGTCGCGGAAGCGTGGTAGGAGAAGAACTTATCCTACATCCGCTGGTGAGGAAAGTTAGCTTTACTGGCTCTACAGACATGGGCAAGCGTGTTATGAGCCTGTGTGCTTCAAGCTTAAAACGTGTAACTTTGGAGCTAGGTGGACAAACCCCTATGATAGTCTTTTCAGATGCAAACATAGAGAAAGCTGTAAAGGGCGCGGTTAGAAGATCATTTAGAAACATGGGGCAAATATGTAACGCGATAAATAGGATATATGTGGAAAAAAGCATTTTTGAACAATTTGTACAGATGTTTATAGACGAAGCCAAAAAATTAAAGATTGGTGATCCTCTTCACGAACCTGATGTAGATTTAGGACCAATGTGTAATAAAGAAGCATTAGACAAAGTCATTGATCATATTCAAGATGCAGTGACAAAAGGCGGGAAGATTGTATATGGAGGTAAGAGACCTAATGGAGAAACGTTTAAGAAAGGATACTGGTATGAACCAACCATAATCGTGAATGTGAATAATAACATGGAGATAATGAAAGAGGAGACTTTTGGACCAGCTAAACCTGTGATGCCCTTTGAAAATATAGACCAGGTAATAGAGTGGGCTAACTCTACTCGCTATGGATTAGCAGCTTACGTTTACACAAACAATTTGAACATAGTAAGCAAGTTATCAAGAGAATTAGAAGCAGGTAACATAGGCGTGAACAATGTTGATGTAGCCACTATAGAAGCACCATATCCAGGCTGGAAAGAGAGTGGAATAGGATGCGACCTTGGACGGGAAGGGTTAAAACACTACTTAGAAATTAAACATTTAAAGATGTATTATGAATTATAAACTAAAATAATGCAGGAAGGTGAATAGAGTCTAGTAGGGAGGTGCAGAATTAGTTGAATCATAGCGTTATCGAAGCTAAGGTAAAAATTAGATTAGATGTAGAACAACTCGAAGAAATCAAACATCTAAACCCCGAGCTTGAAATCTGGTGGGACGGCCATCCAGGCTATTTTAAAAGATTTCAACAAAATTTAATTGAGAAAGGGTATGCCAGAGAAGATGTTTTCAAGATTAGGAAATGGATGTCTCATGTTGAGGGTGGCACATTCTTCTTCGATGGTTGTACAACGAACCCTCCGTTAAATCTAGAATTCATGAATAGTTCTTCAGAAGTTGTGGAATTAATTAAAACGAGGCATCAAAGTTTATTAAAGAAAAATTGGTGGCATGGGTATTGGCTTATCGGAAAGCTAGGAATGGATAAGTTTCTATCGAATTATTATAGAAGAGGAAGAAAGTATGGGTTTGTATGTATGCAAGTAGATCCCCGATACCATACAGACATTGAGATCATGAAAATTCAAGCCATGGACCTTTCGAAAGCATCTCCAAACGCGATGATTAAGATTCCTGCCACGAGAGCAGGCATAGAGGTTATCCGATACCTCACGAGTCTTGGGGTATCCACTAACGCTACATCTTGTTTCTGTGTTCCACAAGTTGCAATGGTTGCGGAGGCGGTGAAAGAAGGTTATGAAGAAGGTCTTCAGAAAGGTATTGACTATAGTGGGTGGAGATCTGTTATCACAATGATGATTGGAAGATGGGAAGCCTCAACAGAATTGGATGAAGAAGCCCGCCTCATAGGAGAAACAATAACCGAAGAAGATAGAAGATATTTCGGATTATTGATGGTTAAGAAAGCTGTTGAAGTTATAAAAGAAATTAAGGCACCTACGAAGATTTTAGTCTGTTCTACTCGGAAAGGACCTGGGGATAGATATCTACACCTAGAAGGTTTAATGAGTCTACCGATTGTAATAACGATGAATAAAGAAGCAATAGAATGGGCCTTGACAACACCTTTAAAGGAAGATAACGGTAAGATCAAGATTCTAAATGAGTTACCACAGCACAATGTCAATAAACTCATGAAGTTTGAATGGGTGAGAAAGAGCATAGCCCCTAAAGGATTCAATATTGAAGAAATATACAGGTCAAATGCTCAGAGAAAAAACTTAGAAGAATTTTCAAGGGCGTTAGAAGAGATTCAAAAAATATTCACATTATAATTTTTATCCGTGTCTGGTAGATTCTCATTTCTATCTTTTCGTTAGAGATATTTTCACAATATGGTTATCAAACAAATTAACCAGAAGTATACAATAAGCTGATCTACTATACGTGATGTGTTGAAAATTCTAATGCTATTGACATATGTCTTAAAATTAGGGACGTCGGATCTTTGCAGCAACCTTCTAGTAAAGAATCTAGAGAATAAACCCCAGAATACATAGGGCTATACTTTGAAATGTTCGAACATAAATGAAATAATGCTAAAATAATGGTTAAACAAACTATTCTGTTAATGAAGTTTGAAGGTATCATATGCCCGATGATAAGTCCCTTTACTCTGGATGGGAAAGTATATGTTGAGGGATTAAAAAATCTCATAGAGTTTTTGATTAAACATGGATGTAACGGTCTCTTTGTATGTGGTACTTATGGTCTCGGACCGGCAATGAGCACGGATGAGAGGAAGAAAATTGCAGAATTAACCGTAGAGTATGCATCTGGTAAACTTGATATAATAATAAATGTAGGTTCATCAAATATAGATGCAAGCATAGAGCTAGCGAAACACGCAGAAGATACTGGCGCTGATGCAGTAGCAAGTACAGCGCCATTTTATTACAAGTATGAGGATGAAGGAATCTATAGCTTCTTTACGAAGTTACTTAATGAAGTAAATATACCCCTTTTTGTATACAATATCCCTTCAAGAGTTGGATACGGTATTTCACCACAGTTACTTGGCAAGTTAGCAGATGAAGGTGTTGAAGGAATAAAAGATACAAGTGGCGACATCATTGCATTCTATCAGTATATGATGGNTGTTAATCAGAAAGAATTCAAATTCTTAGTGGGAACAGAGAGATTGCTGCTTCCATCAATAATTGCAGGAGGACATGGATGTGTAGCAGGACTCGCAAACATTTTTCCTGAGTATATAGTAGAGCTGTATAGGTTAATCAAAGAAAAGAAATACCAAGAGGCAGTGAAAAAACAATTCTTCATAATAGATTTGAGAGAGGTTATATACTCGGTACCTAATATTCCAGGAACATATGCAGTCCTTAAGCTTAGAGGAATAGACGTTGGTTATCCCAAACCTCCGCATAGACCTTTATCTGAGAATCAATTAAATAAACTAATCACTATGTTAAAAGAAAGAAAACTGATCTAAAGATATGTCTCTCTTGAAAGGAAAAATATGTAATGGTAATCCCAACCCTTAAATATAAGCAACAGAATAAGTGCTGACAGATATGACTTCTTCAACATTCAGACCGATGATTCCTTATCCTATTTTTGGAAAAGGTGTCAGAAGAAGTAAGGGAGTAACAGCACTGAAGGGTAACATAGCGGTGACTAGAGCAATTACTGAAATTATTAAAACCACGTTAGGACCTAAAGGCTATAGCAAAATATTGTACACTCCTAAAGGCGAGCTGGTAATTACTAATGACAGTGCGACAATCTTAAAGAAGATGGACATATTCTTTTTTGATCACCCAATTTCGAATATTCTAATAGAAGTAGCGAAGACGCAGGAAAGAATGATAGGTGATGGAACAACTACAGCTGTAATTTTAGCTGGAGAGTTAGCGGTAAAAGCGGAAAAACTTCTAGACCAAAAGATACATCCAAATATAATAATAAAAGGTTATAAGAGGGCTCTCGATATAGCAGTTGACTATCTACAGAAAATTTCGTCAATTATTAACCCTGAGAACAATAATTTAATTCTCAATATTGTTACAACCTCATTACAGGGCAGAAATCTCGGACACTTCGCACCCTATATAGCGAAATTAGTGATGGAGGCCGTCACATATATAAGCGAAAAGAGAAATATACCGGGAACAGGGGAACAATTATATTTTGACATTGACAATATAAAGATTGTAAAAGCACTTGGAGGAAGTCTCCCTGAAAGTGAATTAGTTAAAGGAGTAATTATTGATGAAGAAGTTGTACATCCATTGATGCCGAGGAGAATAGTTAATGCTAGGATAGCTCTCATATATGAACCACTTGAACTGAGAAGAAGAAAAGATCAACGTACATTCTTGACTTCTTATCATATAGAAATCGGTGCCCAAGCAAAAATTAAATCCTTCAAAGAAGAAGAGGCCAAGATAGTACAGGAAAAAATAGAGAAAATAATCGAGGTTGGTGCTAATGTTGTACTTACGCCTAAACACATAGATGAAATCGCACAATATTATCTGGCGAAGGCAAACATTTTAGCTGTCAAAAGAGTGAGAACAACAGATATGAAGCTACTTACAAAAGTCACCGGAGGTAAGCTAGTGGCTACCCTTGACGACTTATCTAGTAAAGATTTAGGTTATGCAGGTATCGTTGAAGAAAGGAAGATCGGTGATAATAAGTTCGTATTTGTTTATGAATGTGATTATCGAGGTGCTGCCTCCGTTCTTTTAAGAGGTAATTCAGATAGACTACTTGATGAAGCTGAGAGAGAAGTCAACAATGCTATTATGAATTTGATTACCTTCTTTAAGGATACACGAGTAGTCCCGGGTGGAGGAGCAACAGAAATGGCTTTATCATACGCAGTTAGAAGCGTTGCTACTAGATATCCTGGAAAAGAACAGTTAGCAATGTTAGCGTTTGCTGAGGCGCTAGAATCGATCCCGTTAACATTAGCTGAGAATGCTGGAATAGATAAAGTAGATGTCATCACTGAACTTAGACCATTGCATGAGGAGGGTAAACATCAATATGGCATCGAAGTAATCTCAGGTAAAGTCAAAAACATGTTTGAAGCAGGAATTATAGAGCCCCTACAGCTAAAGGAACATGCATTAAAGATTGCTGTAGAGGCTGCCTCAATAATACTAAGAATAAACGACATTCTCGTAGCACCTCAGAAAAAACCCTAGATGTTCTTAAGAACGTTTAGGAGAAAGGATTTCTAATATTTTTAAATGTAAATAACTTTTTAATTATAAGTTACCCTGAAAAGAGTGAGAAGTGAAAATAATCCGGTTATTTTTGTAGAATCTTTGCTAGTCTCGAAGATTTTCCTACTACTTCCACATTAACTGTTCCATCTGGAATTATGCCATTTAGTATGTCCTTTAAGGATTTAACAACATATTTATCCATTCCTATAAGTGATTCTTCAGTATAAGCTGCAATGTGAGGCGTTAGTAAAACATTATCTAATTTCAATAATGGATGTTCTGGTGGTATGGGTTCCTCTTCGAACACATCTAAGGCAGCATATGCAATCTTCTTTTCAATTAATGCATCAATCAGACTCTTGGTCTCAATTAACTGACCTCGCGCGGTATTTATGATTATAACGTTTTCCTTCATTTTCTGGATTGAGTCCTTATTTATTAAGAATTTCGTTTCTGTGATTAACGGACAGTGCAACGTGATGATATCTGCTTCTGCAAGAAGCTCATCGAATTCCCTAGGTTCCGCTCCTTCTTTCTTTATTTCTTCGGCAGCTACATAAGGATCATAAACTATGACCCTTGCTTTAAAACCCTTAGTTAAGATCTCGGCAACTCTACGACCAATATTCCCAAAACCTATAACTCCTATTGTTTTGCTTGAAAGCTCCCTCCCGATATATCTTATTCTATCCTCCCATATCCCCGAAATTAAACTAGCGTGAGCATCCTTGATTTTTCTCAGAGCAGCAATAATTAGCCCTATTGTATGTTCAGCAACCGCTTCTCTTTCATAGCGGCCTGGAACTTTAACTATTAAAACACCATGAATAGTGGCGGCTTCAACATCTACATTATCAATTCCTATTCCATGTCTTACGATGACCGATATCCTTTGATTGTATTCGAAGAAGTCAGAAGAATAGTATGGTGTAGCACTTATTACCAAGAAGTCAAAATCCGCCAGCTTCTCTGACAAGGCTTTCCCATTAATATCTCTTGGAACATTCACAAATTCTACATGAAAATATTTCTTCAATTCGTCGTAGGCGTCAGTTATTTTACCAAAAGATTTAGAATTTACAATGGCGACTTTTTTCATCATTAGACTAGATTTAGTATACTAAAATATAAACATGAACGAAAAATAAAACTAACTGAAATGAAAGAACAGATGTCTGAATTGATACTTAGTTTGTTTCTCTAATCTAGCTATCTGATTTATATTCAAAAATTAAGTGGAAATAGCATGAATTTTTCTTAATAATGTGATCTATAGTTGCCAACACTTAGAAAAGGTGTGCTCCTAACCCCCCATCAATGGAATTGGCTCAGAATTAAAAGAATAAGATAGGAGATGAATCAAGATTCTACTTAACATCTTTCATAATATTATCTGTTTATCACCTAATGACAATAGATGAATTTTATCATGCAACATACCTATCCATGCTCTTTTCATATCGACTATATCTTTGAACAAGAGATTCTAATTTAAAGAATAATATCATTTAACTTTGTTTCAAAGATTCCCAACCCATTTCTTAACTCTTCAAAAGTTTGTACTATAACTATCAGCCAACCATCGCATCTTAGATTTATAATATTTCAACAATTTTCTTAAGGGCTTCATTTACGTTTATTGGGTCAAGTGAATCATTATGATTACTAACAACTTCGATTAACAGTTAATGATCTGTTTAGCTGGATCTCTTCTAATTTTTACATCTCTGGAAATAATTATTAGATTTACTTCCAATTCAGCAGGATATACTAATCCAAGCCGTTTCCACCTCCTCCAAGAATTTTGTGAATCTTCTTAAGATATCTCTTCGAAGTAAATATTAACTACAGTAGCCTTTACCAAGAGATTAATCTTTTTCTCGCCGAAAATATTCTATCCACAAATATTAGATAGGGCCTCTCTATGATTACTCTATTGTGAACTCCTCTCAAGTATCGTTCCGAGAAATATTAGACTATAAATCTTAAGAAGACAATATTATGAAATACGAAGAAGAATTTATGAGTCTGTAAAAGCATCTTGTAGGTTAAAGAAGTCCTCCTTTTAGTATTTTTAAAAGTTATTATAACAATATTTTCACCTATTTTCATACAAGAAAAACTCTAACCTAAAATTGGAGCTCACTATTATTTAGTATCATCATGAATAAGATTTTTATATCGCAGGCTAGAAAACTCGTATAGAAAATATATATTGGGTGAGAGGAGATATAAATTGTCTGAAAGAGACTTTAAGGAGCAATTCTGGTCCACATTTGAGTCGATCGATCTAGATAAGCACATAATCTTGGTATTTTCTCTAAAATTTGAAAATGTTTCTCCTCTTAAAGTTGCTGAAGAAATTTGTGTAGAGAACTCCACAGGGACTTGGACCCCCGTCAGTTATGAAACTTTGGATATAAGGAAGGAGCACGGCGCGAAGACCATCGGTTTGTACTCAACTCACTCGGGAGATTACATAATTATGGTAGCAGTTAATAGTCACGATTATGATCCTGAAAGAGTAGGTCTATCCGCACTCTTAGCTGATGTAGCTGGAAACGTATATGAGATCAAGATGATTGATAAGATAAAACTCTTAGATATATTCTTTCCGCGAAGTTGGCTGTCAGCTTTTAGAGGCCCAAAATACGGAATTGATGGAATAAGGGAAATGACTAAAACATCAGATCAACGTAGACCCCTGATTGGAGCAATAGTCAAGCCGAATATAGGATTAGATCCAAGAACTATTAGCGTCATAGCTTATGAAGTAGCATTAGGAGGTGTCGACTTTATTAAAGATGATGAAGGATTCGTTCAAACAAGCTACTGCTCGATGGAAGATAAAGTATCTTATGTAGAGGAGGTGCTTGATAAAGCGTATGAAGAAACAGGGAAGAGGGCTTTCTATGTCTACAATATTACTGCTGATAAACATGAACAAGTTATAAGAATGGCTGAACTGGTGAGGAGCCTTGGAGGTAAACATTTAATGATAAGCGGAACATATACCGGTTTTGGAGCAGTCAGAACATTAGTAGAAGATAATAATATAAATCTACCGATCTTTGTGCACACGGCAGGAAAAGAAGCTTTTACTAGATTGCAAGACTATGGAATTAGTGCGGCTGTTTTTTCAAAAATCTGGAGAATCGTCGGGGCAGATGAAGTCTTAACATCAGCGATAGCGGGAAAATTCCATGTTGACCTTACCGAAGCTAAGAGACAGATCATATATTTGAGAAGTAAGTTATATGATTTCAAAGCTTCATTCCCAGTTATCGCTGCAGGATTGCATCCTGGCTCAATTAAAGCCGCTTGTGATTTTACGGGTAATGACATATTAATATTCTCAGGCGGCGGAATACTAGGTCATCCAATGGGGACTACTGCAGGCGCGAAAGCCATGCTTCAAGCAGTAACGGCATGGATGGAAAATATAGATCTCGTAGAATTCTCAAAAGGAAAGCCTGAACTAGCTCAAGCTATAGAACTCTGGGGGGTCAAGAAACTAATAGAGTAGGTGACACCAACTAACGTATTCAGCTCGCTAAACATAATTGTCGGATGGTCTTCTCTGCACAGATAAGTTGATGACTAGTCATAGTAGCCCAAGTAACTGATAGGTTTTCCAAAATTCGTCGTAAACATCCCATAGAGTCTTATACAACTTTCTATATAGAGGGAAGATTAAATTATACTTTTCAACATTAGTAGGCTCAGGGTGGTAGCACTTCTCAAATTTTATCATAGAGTCACATGCTTCATCAATGTCTTTATAGATCCGTAAGTAGACACTTCCTAAAATTGCAGAACCTAACGCTCCGCATTCTTCTACCTTTGGAATCTTTATCTCTAGATTTAGTATGTCTGCAAATACCCGAGGCCAGAATTCACTTTTAGCACCACCCCCAGCCATAATAGCCTCTGTTAGGCTGTACCCCCTCTCTCGGAAGACTTCTATATTGTCTCTCGCGCTGAGTCCAACACCTTCTAGTACGGCTCTAATAAAATCTGATTTCGTATTCCATGTTCCGAAACCAAAGAAAATGCCTCTCGCAGTAGGTTTCGTAAAAGGACTTCTCTCACCTTGGAGAAATGGATGAAACATTATACCCTTAGCACCTACCGAACTTGATGAAGCTTTCATATCCATTAATTTATATGGGCTTAAGCCTTCCTTCTCAGACTGTAACACTTCTTCATATCCAAATACATCTTTAAACCACTTTAATGCCGAAGCAGTATTCATCTGGAGACAGAGTAATAGCCAAGAGTTAGGTCGTGGGAAACAGCATACATGATGTCTCATTTCAGGGTCTAAGTCTGGCCTATTTGATACTAGTCCATAAACTCCAGCTGTTCCAATTATAATTCCAAGCTGACCAGGTTTCACAGCGCCTGAACCAAGAACCGTTAAGGGACCATCACCAGCACCCACAACTACGGGAGTACCGGTCTTCAGACCCGCCCGTCTTGAAGCTATTTCAGTCACGAAGCCTCCATCTTCCCAGGGATCTTTTATCTCAGGAAATATCTCATAAGATATTCCTAATTCTTCAATTAGTTCTCTAGACCATATTCTTTTTCTAATATCCATTATACCTGTATACGAGGCATCGGTTACGTCTGTACACAACTTATCAGTTAACTTGTATCTTAGATAATCCTTACATGAGAGGAAGTACTTAGCTTTACTTGTCTCGGCCGGCTTAAACCTCTTTAACCATATTAGATGGAGCAATTGTAAGCTAGTAATCAATCTCCAACCTGAAATTTTATATATTATTTTATCTAAATTTTTTTCACAGAACTCCATTAAGATATCTTGTGTCCGTATATCTGGCCATATGATTGCTCTATCTAGAACAGGTTTTCCATTCTTATCAAGTAAGAAAGTCCCATGTTGATGCGCAGTTATACTTACAACACAGATTTTCTCTGGTGGAATATTATTAGCTGTCAGACAACTTCTTATAGTTATGTAAAATGCATTCTCGAGCTTTGATAAATCTTGCTCTACGTACCCAGGTCTTGGCCTTTCAACTGGTAGTTCCAGTGAATAAGATCCTAGTATCTCTCCTTTTATATTGAAAACTATCGATTTGATAAGTGTGGTTCCTACGTCAATCCCTAATAAGAGACAATCTTCATCCATTCTAGAAAATCTCCCTAAGTTATAGTTAATTAACGGAAAAGATCTTTTCTTGTAGACTCCAAAGTCGATATGTAAAATTATCAGGTATTTCTACATCATCCATTCTTATAGGCTGATCTTTTTCGATTCTACGTTTCGCCTTGCTTCCTTCACTGAGACCTATGGGTAATAATCCCTCCTCCCTGGCCTTCTTACTCTTCTCAATAAGTCCGTATACAGTAAATCCTCCAATACCGTCAATCGTATCTCCCTTAGACATTTCTTTCTTCGCATATGCTACAACTTCGGAGTGAACCCCTATAGGTGCGATTACAGGTTCTTTATATGCTACCGCGTAATAAGCGCTTAAAATGGTCTCCGTGCCGGGAAGATGATAAGGCCTGTAGAAGACGTATGGTTTTTCTTCGCCAACTGAAAGATACTTTAAGTTTTCAGAGACTTCTTCATCTTCAGTATCTACAGCTATGAAAACTCCCGGCGCTATCCCTATGACATATTCAACGACACCTTCTTTTTCGATTATGCCTCCCACTTCTTTTCTCTTAAATATCTTAACCAACTCTTTAACATTATTTACACTAGGTCCATGCATCCCTCTGATATCAGGTAACAGTCCCGTCGCATTGGATAGAATCGCCATCTCAACCATGGTTTTAGTACCATCAACAAATGAAGTTAGGATGCGAGGGTTCAGTTTTTTCTTAGCAGCATCCTGTTTAAGTGTATCAGGGTTTGCGTGTCTGACCAAAGGGTTGTTCTTTCCCTTACCTGCAACCACGATATTCATCCCAATCCTATGGAATGGCTTATACAAGTAATGCATGATAGCTCCAGGCTCATCTCCAATATCGCCTGTGTAGACGGCTCCAGAAAGTATTGCAAAGTGATTAAGTATTGGTCCTACTAGTGCGTCTGCTTCCGCATTCATCATGACGATGTTCTTACGGTTAATAGCCGCCATGTAACCCAATTTAGTGCCTACGTCAACTACACCAGTCGAATCTATCAACACGTCTATACTGTCTGCATATGGTAATAGTTCAAAATTAGTAGTTACAGCTACTGAACTAGGTTTTTCAATCTTGACCATATCGTCGGGATCATTAACTATTTTAGGTTCGTAACCAGCATTTTTCAAAATTTCGATGGCTGCATTTAATCGTGTCTCTGCCACAGCTTTCAACTCAAAATATCTCGAAAGCTTTATTTGGTGAACTATAGCTATCCCCATCTTACCTAAACCGACCAATCCTAGAGTTATCGAAGATTTTATTGGATATTTGAGCTTCATAAAAATAACTTAATAAAAGATGTTCTTAAATTTTTATATAAGACTGATTAGTTGAGTGAAGTAGAACTCAATACGGGTCTAATGAGATGATTATAACAATCACTCAAGAGGATGGGTTAACTATTTAGTTAGGTCAAACAATATATAGAGCTGAAGACAACCGTAACGTGAACTGATATGGAGTATCCAATCTTCCTCGGTACAGATATTGGAACTTATGGTACTAAAAGTTGTCTAGTTGATTCATTTGGAAAAATAATTACTTCATCGTTCATTGAGACAGATATACTTGTTCCTCATCCAGGATGGGCTGAACAGTGGCCAGATGTCTGGTTAAATGCATATGTAGAAAGTATTCGAGAAGTATTGAAGAGATCAAACATCGATCCATTAAGTATTGGCGGCATCTCAATCAGCGGTCTATTCTCAGGTGCAGGTGTACCTGTTGATAAAGAGTTCAGACCGGTTAGACCTGCAATAATATGGATGGATAGAAGAGCTATAGAAGAAACAGAACTAATTAAGAGAGAAATAGGTGAAGATGAGATCTTTAAGAAGACTGGTAACGTTATAGACCCATATTATGGTTTTCCGAAGATTGTATGGATTAAGAGGCATGAGCCTAGGAATTGGGAGAGAATACATAAGCTTATGACAATCTACGGATACGTCATTTATAAATTAACAGACGTAAACTGCATAGACCATTCAAGCGCAGGAAACATTGGAGGAATATACGATATACACAAGAGAGATTGGAGTGAAGAATTAATGGATGAGCTTGGAATACCTAGACAATACTTTCCTGAAAAGATTAATTGTTCTAAAGATGTAATCGGTGAGATTACGGAAGAAGGAGAGAAATTAACTGGGTTGAAAAAAGGTACTCCCGTGGTTGCAGGAGGGATAGATGCACCTGTTTCTGCCTTAAGTGTAACTGCGTTGAATGATGGTGACTTAACCTCTATGATTGGAACATCCATGTGTAATGGCGTAATACAGGATAAGCTAAGACTATCTAAGAAAATCGTAACTCTACCACATGTAGCATACGACATAGATAAGGTGTACTCTCATTCCGGTGTAGCGACAGCGGGAGCAGTAGTTAGATGGTTTAGAGATATGTTGTCACAGCATGAGAAAATAGTTGCAGAAAACTCAAACATCTCGGCTTACACCATTTTAGATAAGATGGCCGAGAAAATAAGACCTGGAGCAGATGGATTAATTTTCACACCACATATGATTGTAGGTGAGAGAGCACCATTCTGGAGTATGAACATGAGAAGTTGCCTATTCGGATTAACAATATCACATACTAAAGCTCATATTTATCGAGCCTTCCTGGAATCAGTTGCTTATGCTCTCAAACACAGCATAGAGGTGGCTAGAGAAGCCGACATCCCAATAAAACGTATCATACTAGTAGATGGAGGAGCTAAATCACCAATTTGGAGAAAAATCATGGCTGATGTAACTGGGCAGGAATTGTTCTTCGTTGAAGGCGCTCCAGGAGCTCCCCTTGGAGACGCACTATTAGCAGGCGTTGGAACAGGTTATCTCAAATATGAAAGTATCTATGACTGGGTTAAATTAGACCAATCGGTTAAGCCAACACTTGAAAACACCAAGATCTATGACAGATTCTATATGCTATATGTAAAGCTACATGAAGTTCTCGAAGAATGTTATGCTTTAGCCTCAAAGGTATATTAAAACGTCTAACCCTCCAACTCGCAAGTATGTTGTTATATTTAACCTACATGTCTAGTCTTAGTCCATACATCCTTCATTTTTTTGTTTGTCCATACCTTGTCTTCTTATATTCTTGAAGATATGTAATCTCTTCTTTAGAGAATTCTTGAGGCTGACCTAGTAGAAGAGAGAAGATAGCTGAAGTCGCAATATCTTCAACTACTATAGCGTTATCTAACGCTTCTTCACTTGTCTCACCATGGACGATAACTCCATGTCTTGGAAGGAGAGCAGCTTTGCACATCTTTAAAGCATCAACTATACTTTCGAGTTCTTCAATATTACTCGTCCCTGGATAGGAGTATTTCTTCACTACAGGTATCCTTCCACCAAACATGAAAGCTTGTTCAGAAGCTACACATGGAATATCTCTTCTAAGTATTGCAAAGACAGTCGCCATTGGAGAATGGGTGTGAGCAACGCAGTTTGCCTCCTTGATATTTTTATGTATGAAGACATGCATAGGGGTCTCACTAGATGGTCTAAGGCCTCCAGATACAACCTTGCCATCTAAGTCAACTATTAAGAGATTTCTTTTAACAATTTTCTCTTTCTTAAATCCGCTAGGAGTTATGACAACATAGTCTTCCCCAGGAACACGTATACTAACTACTCCGAAAGTACACTTAACAAGACCTTCTTCAAAAAGAGTCCTAGAAACATAAAGAACATCGTCCATAACTTTGTTGATAACCTTCTTATCTAATCCTTTTAGGCTCATTTCATGAGGTAAATGATGTATCCTGTATTTAAATTATTCAAGCAGTTTTCTGCTCATTTTAGATGACCTAGTACTCATTATGTACCTAATATTCTATTTATGCATAACTGATCATATAATGTAATGCATTGAGTCTAAGAATATTTACTTACATGAATAATCCTAAATATGTCCTAATTTCTGTAAATTATCAGTTATGAAGGAGGACGAGATAATTATTAACACAATAAGATTTTTAAGCGTAGACCAGGTAGAGCGTGCGAAGTCTGGGCATCCTGGAATGCCTCTGGGTGCAGCACACGTAGGATACATAATTTTTGATAGATTTCTGAAGTTTAATCCAAAAAATCCTAGGTGGATTAATAGAGACCGTTTTGTACTATCTGCAGGTCATGCAAGCGCATTGCTATACTCCCTACTTTTCCTTAATGGTTACGATATCTCAATAGAAGAATTGAAGAGGTTTAGACAGCTTGATAGTATAACACCTGGTCATCCAGAGAATATTCTTACTCCAGGTGTAGAAGTAACTTCTGGTCCGCTAGGTCAAGGGTTTGGAAATAGTGTAGGTATGGCCATAGCGGAGAGATATCTGTCAAGCTACTTTAATAGAGAAGGCTTCAACGTAATCGACCATTATACATATGTCTTAGCAAGTGATGGAGACTTAATGGAGGGGATCTCTAGTGAAGCTGCAGCTTTAGCTGGACACTTCAAACTAAATAAGCTAATCGTTATCTGGGATAATAACAAGGTTACTATTGATGGTCCAACTTCTCTAGCATGGTCAGAGAATGTTTTAGAAAGATTCCATGCATTAGGATGGTATGTACAAGATATTGAAGATGGATACAATCTATCAAAGATTGAAGATGCTGTTAGAAATGCAAGAGAGCAGAAAGATAAGCCATCATTCATAGCTGTCCGAACACATATAGCATATGGAAGTAGACTTCAAGATGATAGCCGAGCACATGGCGCCCCCCTCGGTAAAGAAGTAGTAGAGGAGATGAAGAAGAAATTTAATTGGCCTTTAGAGGAGTTCTATATACCAGAAGAAGCTTGGAGATATAGAGAAGAGAAGATTAAGAACGGAGTTAAGATGGAAGAAGAATGGAGGAGAATATTTGAGCGATATAGAGAAAATTATCCAGATCTTGCTGATCTACTCTTAAGATGCTTCAATAGAGATTGGGGGAAAGAATACAAGAAGTACTTGCCAGTATTCACTGAAGGAATGGCTACGCGTGCTGCTAGCGGTAAAGTCTTAAATGCTATAGCTAAACATATTCCAACAATGTTAGTTGGTTCAGCTGACTTATTTGAATCAACAAATACATATCTACATGGTCTGGGAGATTTTCAAGCTGATAACCCATTAGGGAGAAACATACATTATGGTGTAAGAGAACATGCAATGGGAGCTATAATGAATGGGATGGCATATCATGGAGGTATCTTACCATGTGGTGGAACTTTTCTAGTATTCTCAGATTATATGAGACCTACAATAAGGTTGGCAGCAATGGCAGGCCTCCAAGTAATTTATGTCTTCAGCCATGATTCTGTATGGATTGGGGAAGATGGACCAACACATCAACCTGTAGAACAGCTTTCATCGCTTAGACTCATCCCGAACCTATGGGTTATTAGACCATGTGACCCCAATGAAGTATCAGTAGCATGGGAGATAGCGATAGAGAGAAAAGATGGACCAACAGCTATAATATTAACGAGGCAGAAAGTACCAGTATTGGATAGAAACATATATCCTACTGCTGATAACATAAAGAAAGGTGCATATGTACTTGCGGATACCGATAGCAGCCCAGATATTGTAATTCTTGCGTCAGGGTCTGAGGTTCATCTAGCACTTCAAGCGAAAAGGATGCTTGAAGATAAAGGCATAAAGACAAGAATAGTCAATATGGCCTCTTTCGAGATCTTTGAACAACAAGAAGAGAAATATAAGCTAGAAGTGATACCGAGAAATGTGAGAAAGGTTGCTATAGAGGCTGGAAGAGGACTATGCTGGTACAAGTATGTTGGAGAAAATGGTTTAGTAATAAGTATTGAGAGATTTGGTAAGTCAGCCCCATATCAAGATCTTATAAAGGACTTCGGATTTGAAGGCGAAAAAATCTTATATGAGATCTTAGGACACTTTAAGATTTCATAGATGTTTAGACTTATAGATTGACTTTATATAATATTTTACACTAATTCTCTAGGATTTTCCTACCTTATCTCCTTACAAACGATGACACCGTATCTATTTAGCAATATATTTAACAATATTGGATGGTGGTCTTCTAAACCATAAATCAGCATTTAAACCTGGATTTAAGTCAAACAAATAATACTGGCCATGACGAATATTGTTCCACGAATCTTGGTTTGACTATTGATCTGACCCTTACAGTAAAGACGCAAACATTATCAGTAAAGAAATAATAGAATTAAGAATCTAGATATCCCTAATATAGGGTAAACATTTCTATCTCAATCAGGTAATCTCTCACTATTACATATTAGATGGATACATCTAAGAAAACAAGATTTTCTCAGATATCCATTGAGATTTTTATCAAAAATATTCAGCAAGAGTGGATTAAGATGAGTTATCATGGTTATAAAACTGTGGATGGAGAAATTCTAAAAGCATTTAGAGTCAACTGATCATATACTGCTCATATTAACTAAAAGTTTTGAATTCTAGTTAAGTCTCAGTAAATAGAACTTTATTTATGAAGTATGCTTTCTAAGTACTTAGACCAGCCCTGAGTCTTAGAGCTAATCTTAAATAATGGCTAAGCGAGATTATAACATATGAAGATTTTTTTAGATACAGCCGATGTTGATGAAATTGGTTTTGCTGTTTCTGCAGGAGTTATTGATGGTGTGACCACTAACCCATCGTTGATTAAGCAGGCTGTTGAGAAGAGGGGCGGATCCCTCAATATGGAGGAGTATATTGAGAAGATACTTGAGTTAACGCCTGGTCCTGTCAGCCTGGAGGTTATTAGCGTGAGTTCTGAGAAGATGATTGAGGAAGCTCGGCTACTTTACAGTAGATTTAGGAAACATGGTGAAGCAGTTATCAAGATACCTGTATGCTCAAGCCTTGATGGAGTAAACAATGTATATGATGGATTAAAGACGATTAAAACACTTGCTAGTGAAGGGATACCAGTTAATGCAACCCTTGTAATGTCTCCAGAGCAAGCTATTCTTGCAGCCAAAGCTGGAGCGCAGTACGTAAGCCCATTCGCTGGAAGAATAGATGACTATATAAGAGATAGAATTGGGATGAAAAGAGGTAGAGATTACCAGAAATCAGACTACTATGACTTTAACCTAATGTGGAAAATTGAATCATTGACCATCGATAAAGTGCTTTCTTCAAAGAATGTTACTACACCTAGAGATGTATATCTAGACCAGGAAGTTAGAGACGCTGTATCTAGATTGAATGACAATGGAATATACAGTGGAGTCGATCTAGTAAGATCTATCGTAACAATTTTTAGAAATTATGGTTTTAAGTCTCAGGTGATCGCTTCAAGTATTAGGAATGCGAGACAAGTTAGAGAGATGGCGGAGATAGGCGTAGACATAGCTACGATACCCTTCTACGTACTAAAAGATATGCTAATCCATCACAAAACAATAGAAGGGATCAACGACTTCGTTAAGGATGTCGTGGAACCATATAGGAAAATATTCACTAGATGAAGGGCCACTGATAAGAATATCTTTAAGTTCTT
>ASPF01000020.1 GCA_000405685.1 Candidatus Geocrenenecus sp. JGI 0000106-J15
ATAGTTGGTTTCCTCCCACATTTATGTGATGAAAAAAAGATACCATATACATTTGTTTCAAGTAAAAAGAGTCTAGGAGAAGCTGCTGGAATAGCTGTATCAGCTAGTAGTGTTTCAATAATAGACCCTGGGGCATCAAAAGACTTTCTTGAAGAAATTATTAAGAAGATAGCGGAGANTAGAGGAAGGAAAGTTTAGCTTTAACCTCAACATAATTGTAGAATAAACATCTATAAGTATTCTTGAAGAGGGGCAGGCCTTATCTTACACTAACTTCCAGTTAGGATTCTCTGCTCTTTGGTAAGGTCTGAAGAGATTATGAGCTTAGCTCTAAATGGCTTAGCCTTCTTTATAACATTAAATCCACAGTATGGGCATCTAGTCTCGGCAACCCTTGAAAGCTTCTCTTTCTCAAAGATTCTCTTACACCAAACACATTGATAAAGAGTTTTTCCTTCAGCTTTACTACTGGCCATTTCCTTCAATAGTCATCTGTTAAACTAGAATTTTAATATTAACAAAAAATAGACTATATATTAGAGATACGCTGAATTAGATCTAAATATCTATAGGTATAAGTAAAAGCAGTAAATTCATAGATGCAGATATATCAGTAGTTACATCTTATTTAGTGTAGTGGGGATGGTTCTGTTTAGAGAGTTTTCAGAGTTGTGTGAAAGGCTTCGGGAGACTACAGGTAGAAAAGATAAGGTTTCCCTTATAGTTAGATTCTTAAAGACTCTTGAGCCTTCAGAGATAAGGTATGCCTCACGCCTACTCATAGGTCAGCCTCTTCCTGAAAATATTAGTGATGAGTTAGACGTAGGTTATAATACTTTGATGGAGTTACATGAGTTACAGTCTACTCTGGTAGCTGATCCTCTAACTATTAGAGAAGTTGGGGAGAAACTCTTCGAGATAGCTAAGATTAAAGGTTATGGTTCTAGAGATAAGAAGAAGAATATTCTCTCAGGGCTTATATCTAGGATGGATGAAGTTGAACGTGAATGGTTTACGAAGATTGTTATTGGAGAGATGCAGCATGGAGTAAACGAAGGAGTCTTGTTAGAAGCTTTAGGAGAGATAGCTAACATACCCCTCGAGTCTATATATCGAGCATACATGCTGCTTGGCGACATAGGTGAATTAGCTGAACTAGCAGGACGTGGTAGTAGCAAAGATATAGAATCGATAAGATTAGAAGTCTATAGGCCTGTAAGACCTATGTTAGCAGAACAATGCCAAGATTTAAGTGAACTCTTTAAAGAACCTCCTGCCGCCTATGCAGTAGAATATAAATTAGATGGAGCAAGAGTTCAAATCCACATTGGAAATAATGGTGTAAAGATCTTTTCTAGAAGACTTAATGAAGTAACTCAGAGCATCCCCGATGTAGTTGAGCAAATTAATAGAAGAGTAAATAGATGTATAGCTGTCTTGGATGGAGAGATAATAGCTGTAGATTCATCGGGTAGACCTTTGCCTTTCCAGATGCTTCTAAGAAGATTTAGAAGGACTAGAAATTTTGAAGAAGCTAAACATATAGCCTTGAGATTATACCTCTTCGATATCCTCTACCTAGATGGCGAAGAGCTCATAGATTTACCATATTCTGAACGTTGGAGCAGGCTAGAAAAAATAGCTCATCCTGATATATTGATCCCTAGAAAGATTGTTCATTCAGAGGATGATGTCAAATCATTCCTAGACTCAGCTATTAAGGCTGGGCATGAAGGCATAATGCTTAAGAAGTTTGATGGAAGATACAAGCCTGGTAGGAGAGAGAAGCTGTGGCTCAAATTCAAGCCTTCTGAAAACCTCGACCTAGTGATAACTAAAGCTGACTATGGATATGGTAGAAGGACTGGATGGTTAAGCAACTACCATCTTGCAGCTTACGACCCTGAGACGGGGAGATATGAGATTGTTGGTAAAACTTTTAAAGGGCTAACAGATGAAGAATTTGAATGGATCACGAAAAAACTTCTAGAATTAAAGCTTAGTGAGGAAGGATACACAGTCCGGGTTAAACCTGAGATTGTCGTAGAAGTTGCATATAATGAGATCCAGAAGAGCCGTAAATACAAGTCGGGGCTAGCATTAAGATTTGCTAGGATAATTAAGATTAAGCTGGATAAGAAACCTCATGAAGCAGATACTATACAAGAATTAAGAAGAAGATATTTTAAGCAGTTTGAGAAGAAATCTCAATATATTTAGCCAACTCAAGGATAGGTTTATCTACTTGAAGATACACTTTACCGACCCAGAATCTTCCAGGTAGAGGTTTAGCGAATCTAGCTCTGACCCTTCCCTTAACACCATGAGTTCTTATAATTGATCCCTTCACTCTTACAAACCTATCTCTATACTCAACCTCTCTACCAACTAGAGAAGAAGCAGCTTCTTTATCGTTTATTCCTAGAAACTCTAAGATATAATCTCTCCTCTTCTTACTCCGTCCACTTCTCCTAAATCTCTCAGCCAATACGTAACCTACCAGCCAAGCCATCTCCGAGCACTCTCCGACATTATCCAGTATCTCTAGAGAGAAGGGTTGAGGACTGTTTATCCTCGAAGATTCAAATTCATGGGCAGTATTTATAATTATTTCCTATCACAGATTGCAAGTTTAGTAGTTCTCACCGTTAGATTCTATAAGTTAATAGAGGATAGAATCTCTGAGTATCGAGTAAATCTATAGTCTCGATAGATTACCTAGAGATTCTACATGTCGATATTAGTTATAGAGAATCTAGAAAGATTTATCCCCTTAGTTTATTGTATGCATAATGGTATGAGGGGCTTCATTCTAGGTTTAGGCACTATGGTGGCCTCGGTGACTCTTGGTTCTCTGATAGCATTTAGTAGTGGAACATGGTCTGGTGAGCTTCCCTTACAGGTAGGATTGTTAAAGCTCTTTCATGATATTTATTCTTTTCTTCTTACACCTCTATCCTCTGCTCTAGGTGCACCATCTCTAGGTGGTGGAGCATACCTTGGGATACTGCCTCTTATTATCTGGGTTGTAAGCGCAGCATTCATAGGGCTGTTGACTGGAGAACCCTATAGAGCTGCTAAGATAGTTTTTACATCAACTTTAGTGATCTTCTCATTCTGGATATTTTCAAACTTTATGCTGTATCCTATCTGGAGTGATAATATAGCATGGCTATCAGAAGTGGATAAACTGATGTCTGATCTATTTCTCTATAGGTCCTTAGATATAATATTCTTTTTAGCGGTACCTTCTATAGTCTCCGCTGCTAGTGCTTTTCTTATATTTTATGTAGTGTCATCAAAGAGCAAGGTCTCTGAACTAGAAGAAGAACAGTACGCAAAATGGTAGAATAAAAAAGGAAAAAATAGAGGGACATTAAGAAGTATTCTATGCCCCAGCAACTTCCTCGGCTGGTGGAGCTTTGGGAGCTACTTTCCTCGGTTTCTTAACTTTTTTTGCTGGTTTCTTCTTTGCAGCCTTCTTCTTAGCCGCTTTCTTTGCTCCCTTCTTCTTTGGCGCTTTCTTCTTCGGCATGCTATAACACACCATCGATAATTATTATGTTTTCAGCTGTATAAAAATTTTCGGGTAAATTGATGGATGAAGTTTAGGAAGATCATCAGGCAAATGATAATAACCAGCGAGGATGTAATGATCTGTGATGTATATGGCGGGAGAAGTCGATATCTCAGAGTTTAGGCGTCTTGATTTGAGAATTGGACGAGTTATTGAAGCTGAAAGAGTTAAGGGCACAGATCGTCTCGTCAAGTTACAAGTAGATTTTGGTGGAGTAAGGAAGCAAGCAATAGCTGGACTTGGCCATATCTATGAACCCGAGCACTTCGTCGGTAAACTTTTCGCATTTGTCTTCAACCTTAAACCTAGGAAGATTAAAGGAGAAGTATCTGAATGCATGATCCTAGCAGCAACTGCAACTGAAGAAAACATAGCTCCACTAGTCCCAGAGAAACCTGTTCCTGAAGGAGTCCCAATTACATAGCCAGGTCTATAGAAATAGAAAAAAACTCCGATGTACTACTACTATCTGGAGGATGGGGAGTGTTGAAGACATTATACATCAGGGACGCCTTTAAATACGACGAAGGGTTAGAGGTAGAACTATTCGGATGGGTTAGATCCAAGAGGCGGCATGGAAAACTTGTATTTCTAGACTTAAGAGACTCGACAGGCATCATACAAGTAGCAGTAAAACAGGGCGTAGCAGATAATGAAAGCTTTACGAAAGCATTAGATATAGGCTTAGAGTCGGCAGTGAAAGTAAGAGGCAGGCTTAAAAGAGATACTAGAGCCCCTGGAGGGGTAGAACTCCACTGTAATCATATGGATATTCTTGGGCCTAGTCTAGATGATTTTCCAATCAGGAAGGGTGTCGGATTAAAGTTTCTACTAGACCATAGACACCTACATTTGAGAAGCCCTAGGGTAGCAATGATTATGAAGATTAGAGCAAATCTCATGGATATAGCGCGTAGATGGTTGAGGGAGAATGGATTCATTGAAGTTAACTGTCCTACCTTCATAACAGCAGCAGTTGAAGGTGGCGCAACATTGTTCAAGCTAGATTATTTCGGTAGAACTGCTTATCTTACACAGAGTGTTCAATTCTATCAAGAAGCTGCAATATATAGTTTAGAAAAAGTATACAGTCTTCAGCCTAGTTTCAGAGCTGAACTTAGTAGGACGAGAAGACATCTAACAGAGTTTTGGCATCTAGAAGTAGAAATAGCTTACGCTGACCTCTATGATCTAATCAAGGTCATAGAAGAATTAATCTACGCTATCGTTAGAGGATTGTGTAAAGAGTCTGAAATAGAATTAAAAGCCTTAGATAAAATCGTAAAGCCTGAAGTAGCTGAACCTCCTTACCCGAGGATAAGATATGCTGAAGCTTTGGAGATACTTCAGAGCAAGAATATAAATATTAACTGGGGCGATGACTTCGGAGCAGATGAAGAAAGACTACTCTCTAAAGAGTTTGAGAAGCCCTTCTTTGTAACCCACTATCCCAAGGAGGCGAAGGCTTTCTACCACATGCCTGACCCTAACGAACCTTCAGTCTGCATGAATGCTGACCTCTTAGCGCCTGGAGGCTATGGTGAAATAGTAGGTGGAGGTCAAAGAATACATGATTATAATCTTCTCTTAGAAAGGATTCTAGAGAACGGTCTCAATGTTGAAGATTATAAATGGTATATTGACTTAAGAAGATATGGTAGCGTACCTCATAGTGGTTTCGGCCTCGGTATCGAGAGGATGCTTTGGTGGCTTCTACAGCTCCCCCACATCCGTAGTGCATGCCTCTTCCCCAGAACACCTACAAGGGTCTACCCATGAATAGTGTTTACGAACTTTCTGAAGATACATGTCTCTTGCTTGATGCTGTAGAAAGCTTAAGTGGAAAACTCTTTAGAAGAGCATTGGAGATAGGCTCGGGGAGTGGTGTCATATCAGTAGCTTTATCTAAAATTTCCAGGGAGGTAGTTTCAATAGATATTTCTGAACAGGCAGTTAGAGAAACTTGGAGAAGGTTAAAAGCATCATCTTATATAAACATCTGCCACACTATATTAGGCGATAAGCTATCTATGTTTAGAGAAGACTACCTATTTGACTTAATTATTTGTAATCCTCCATATCTACCTAGGGAAGGCTTAGAAGATGAAACTATTGAAGGTGGATTAGATTTTGTAAAACAGGTGATTAACGAATCTAAATCTAGGATTATGGGTGGAGGGATTCTACTCCTCATTGTATCAACTCTTACTGGTGATTTACATGAAATCTTATCGTATCTTAGAGGTGAAGGCTTCAACCCCTATATTAAGCTATCTAAAAACATATTTTTTGAAGAAATAATAGTAATACAAGCTGGTAAGAAATCTTAGAAATCTGTAAAAAAGATAGAGGTACAAGTTCATGGTTGAAGAAGTCTCGCTAAAGAGAGAAGTAGGTTGGTTTGGTTCTTTCTCTCTTGGATACGCAGATGTTGGAGCAAATATCTTCATCGCATTAGGACTAATAGCATTATATGCTGCCGGAGTCACTCCAATAGTATTCCTAATGACTGCGTTCATCTATATCTCGATAGGTTTAGTATACGCTGAGCTTGCTCCAACCTATCCATACGCAGGCGGAGTCCAAGTTTATGCAATGAAGGGATTTAATGACCTATTAGGGTTCATAGCTGGATGGGCACTCATACTAGCCTATACAATCTGTATCTCACTTTTTGCTTTAGCTGCTGCAGGATATTTCTCTTATTTTCTCCCCCAGTCTACTAGTTTTCTAACCTTAATGGGGCTTCCACCTCTCGGATTTATTTCGGTAATCTTCATTGCAACCCTGATACTCATCAACTACATAGGTATAAAATATTCTGTAGAAGTCTCCATAGGGCTAGTAATCCTCGGATTAATAATTCAAGGATTCGTCTTAATCCCTGGTTTCTTCTTAGTATTTGATCTGTCTAAACTATTAGAACAATTACAGATATTAGGTTCCCCGAAGATTCAAAATGAAGTAGCATATATAGCTGGTGCATCCATCAATACTCAGAATCTATTATATTCATTAACTCTCGCAATAGCCTCATTTGTGGGTATAGAATCAATAGCTCAAGCTGCTGAAGAAACTAAGCGTCCAGCGAAGCATATTCCTAAAGCTACTAAGCTCTCAATAATCGCCGTCCTCATATCTGTAATGGGGTTTTCAATCTTATCTATGGGCTCAGTTGGATGGGAGAAAATATCAGAAGAGCTAGAATATTCAGTAGCTGGACTGGTTAAAACCTATCCTATTATTGGAGGTTTTGGAGCAAAGCTTGTAGCTTTAGCAGGTTTCATACTCTGTTATGCTTCTTCAAATACTGGGGTCATCGGAGTCTCAAGATTAGTAGCATCAATGAGTCGGTACAAGCTATTGCCAAGATGGTTTTATAAAATACATCCTAGATTTAAGACGCCTACCCGGACTATCATCTTATTTGGTCTAATCGGGTTACTCCTAGCATCTTTCGGAAACATTCCCTTTGTTGCAGAACTCTACATCTTCGGAGGTCTCGTCAGTTATCTTATACTCATGTTGGCCTTCATAAAATTGAGAAATTCTAGAGAAGAAGTTTATAGACCATGGAGAGTACCAGGTGAGATATCTCTCAAAATAAGTGGAAGAATCTTGAGTATGCCTATAATAGGAGTAATAGGATTCATTGGAGTAGCATGTTTACTAATTCTTACATTAATCTTCCATGCTAACGGCCGGATTCTCGGAACACTATGGCTAACCGTAGGGATATTAATATATATAATTTATAGAAGGAGGGTTGGGCTTAGAGCTGTATCCTCCATCTCAGCTCAACAAATCCTGCCAATATCTTACATATATGATATAGGTATACTTGTTAGACCAATTATAGAAAGAGCTGAAACAGTAGTAGAAACC
Organism: Candidatus Geocrenenecus sp. JGI 0000106-J15; assembly: GCA_000405685.1. Classification (GTDB taxonomy): domain Archaea; phylum Thermoproteota; class Nitrososphaeria_A; order Caldarchaeales; family Wolframiiraptoraceae; genus Geocrenenecus. The sequence continues at coordinate 7,463 of ASPF01000020.1, forward strand.
GTCGCTAGAAGTCTAGATAACAGATTTAGGATAACATTTCTCAGTATATTAGACCCTGAAGAATTTAACCTCAACTTAGATTATATACCAGGTAGAGCTCAGCTATATCAATTAAAAAGTGAAGCTTTAAGAGAACTTGAAGAGGCAGCGGAAAAACTTAGGAAGATAGGCTATGAAGTTGAAGCCAGAGTATTCATAGGCGACCTTGAGAAGATAACCTCGATGCTGTTAGATTCTGGAAGACTAGATTTCATCGCCTTGATTAGGAGGATAAGCGGGAAGACAAAGATAGAGAAAACCCATGAAAATAAGCTGTATAGAGTTATATCTAAGTATCATGGTAAAATCATGGTATTAAGGAGGGTCTAGAGATGCCGAGAAGCGTGCTAGCTATTATACATGTATTCGTAGATTCTTCAAAACTAGAAGATGTAGCAGGTGAGATTAATAAGCTTGAAGAAGCACTAGACGTTTATGAAGTAACAGGAGAGTTTGATATAATCGTTATCGTAAGAACAGATGATGTTGTCGCCTTTAGAAAATTGTTAAAGGATAAGATCATGAAGATTAATGGAGTTAAGAGTACGGTAACATCAATGGTTCTCTACACTCATAAAAGAGATGGGAGATTAGTAGAAGAATGAGTAAGAAGACTCGATACAAGATACTTTTAGCAGTTAAAGATTATGTAAATTTTAAAGCCCTCGCACATTTTCTAGAGAAGCTTACTGGAGATATAGAGATTGTTTTCCTCCATATAATAGAGTTTCCATTTTCTACCTCTCTCTATCCTGAAACGATATCAACATATATAGAGGAGACCAAAAAGAATCTTGCAAACTTGCTTGACTGGGCTAGAGCTCAAGGAATTAGTGCAGAACTAAAAGTAACTGCTTCTAGAGATGTAGTTGAAGCGATTATGAATGAAGCTGATAGGATGGACGCTGATATGATAGTTCTACAAAAAAGTTTAAAGAAAATTAAGAGGAAAATCAGGAGGTTAGTACGCCAAACAAATCTTGAGAAAGTTGTCGACCTATCTAAGCGGATAGTGGTTCTACTTCCTACAGATTAGAATTCTTCTTCCTCTTCTTCCCAGCCTTCTTCCTCTTCTTCCTCGAATTCTTCTTCAAACTCCTCCCACTCTTCCTCTTCTTCCTCCATCTTGAAGATCTTATCCTCCAAGTTCATAATCGTTCAATTAGACAAGCAAATAGAATATCTAATAAACATTTCTCTAGATATTCCAACCCAATATATTATATTCTATATTCTAAATTAGTATCTCCATATAGATTAGTGGATATGGTCGGGAGAATGATAGGATAAACCTTTACTCTTGAAAGAAGACTACTTATGCTACAGCTGTTCACCTGAAATCCTTCTAGAGCCTTCCAGCAATGTTTATGGACTTGGCAGGCTTATTAGAGAGACATTAAGCTTTATCTGTTCATCTAGATGCTCATATAATAAGAACACATAATGTAAAGGAAACATTAGATGCAGTTAGAACTTCTGAAGCATTAAAATCGCTATGAAGACTATGGATGCTTAAAGATTCCATTCTATTGTAGTTCTATAAACGAGGTTACTGGAATATCTAATTCATCTTCTAGCTTTGCATGCATCTTCTTTAAAGATATTATAGTAAATATTCCTGAAACATTTGCTTTCGCTTCTTTACAGATGTTTACTAACGTTCTCACTGTAGCACCAGTCCTAATTATATCATCTGTTAAGAATACGTATTCTCCCTTCTTTATAGCATTTCTAGCTATATATATGTATCGATATGTTCCAGATTCAAAGATTTGTTTTATCTCTAAGAAATCTTTTATACCAAGCTTCTTAACTTTTCTAGCTACTGCGACTTCTTTACCTAGCATTGAAGCTATCTGGTATGCAACAGGTATGCCGTCCGTTTCAAGAGTCAAGACTTTATCTATTTTTACTGAATTTATTTTTTCATACTCAGATATTATAACATGCTTTAAGAATACAGGATCATATATTATCATGCTACTGTCAACTGCACCGAATTCATCTACTATTATTCTATTGTTTACTTCTTTCATCAAGTATTCTTTCTTAAATATGTTGAAGATAGATCGTGCTGTTTCAAGACTTGGAATAACGTGTCCATTAACATATCTACTTAAAGCTGTTGGTGGAATATTTAACATAGATGAAAGCTTATCGTAAGACATCATCTTCTTAAGAATCCTAAGAGCCTCAACTGAATACAACCTATAATTATATTCTTCTGCTTTCTTCATAAACTCAATTAGAATAATACTTATAGTTACTATTAAAGAGTTTGTAAGCCTTCCAAGAATCTAACCCCATATTAGAGGAAGAGAGATTTATTCAAGCTTACCTATTTTTAAGCTTCTACATATACATAGTAGAACTCTGAGTATTTAAGGACCTTTAGAGCCCGCTACTCTGCTTCTTCATGAATACTGGAAGTTCACTTAGGTATACTAGCTCGCTCTTATAATAGGGTTCCTCAATCCAGATCACAGCTTTACAGACTACATCTCCTACTGCTTTCTTAACATGTCTCTCTAACACAGTAATAGCTCCACCCATAGATACGTCGTCATCTAATACGCAGATTCTCTGATTCTCTAATGAACTTTATCTTTAATGAACAACTCTAAGTGCACTAGGACCGATTATCGCTAAAGCTTTCCCTGTTCCAACCTCAAGAGAAACATCTTTCATTATTTATCTAGAGTCCAAGTTTCTAACTCTCAGGGGGCTTATATCCTCCATCTAATTAGATTCCTCTTTCAGGGCGGCGGAGTAACTGCAGCTAAGACTAGTGGCGTACCTACTAGCATCAGGGGGGCGATTAATGTAGGAGAACTAGAGCGGCTTCAAAAAGAGCTAAAGCCTACTATGTCAAATCCTGCTGCAACTATTAGAACCAATACTACACCTAATAGTAAACTGATCAATGTAATTTTGTATAAGTCTTTCTTAGATGTTGAGTCTTAGGGTTTACATAATATTCTAGCGATCAAGCCTGTAAGCCTATTAAGTCTAGGACAGTCGTGATAGACTAATCGCCTTTAGACAACCTGTTCTTTATCATCCTAATCTCTTGAGTTAAGATCTTAACTATTCTTTCAGCTTCACCTAGGTATTCAGATGAACTGAGTCTAGCTAGATCTTCCAACTCCTCTGAGGTAAGAATCTTCTCTAATTCTTCAATTGTTTTCTCAGGATTTTCTCTAATTACCTTCTGAATTATTTCGTAAGCTTCGGGATGACCATGTTTTCTTAAATATATTTGATAGGCTTCAGATAGAACTTCTGGATGCTTTTCAACCTCTGAAGACATTCTTTCTCTATTAACCTGCATCTTATCAAGAGAGCTTTCCAGATTCTGGAGTGCCATATATGTTAAGGATAGAGGCAGCCCATAGAATCTCTTTATTACAGAATCTGATAAGTCTCTATGAAGTCTGCTAGAGAGTAGTCTTCTACTCATGTATGATAAAATCTCAGATGCGAGGTCGAAGGCTCCTTCAGCATTCTCTAAGAGTAATGGGTTAGATTTATGAGGCATAGTTGATGAGTGTACTTCATCTTGACTAGAAGGGAAAAAGATATATCCAGTCATTGATAGCATCCATAGGTCTCTGCATAGGTTAGACGATACCGAATCTAGTATTGCTACTTTCATCAGGTAACTCGATAATTGTTCATGTGGCAGGATCTGTGTAGGAGCTGGGAAATAGGTAAGCCCTAGAGATTCAACAAAAGATCTACTAAAGGATAGCCAATCAATTTCTGGGTAAACGAATTTTAATGCATTATGATCTCCTATAGCTCCTCCTAGCTTACCAGGAAATTCTGTATTAGCGATCTCCTCTAAAATCTTGGCAATTCTATAGGCATAATTTACAATGAATCTACCAAAAGTTGTAGGAACTGCAGGCATACCATGTGTTCTAGCAAGCATCAGAGCATCAATATTTTGAAGAGATATGGAAGATAGTTTATCCACAATTTTAAGTAAGGCTGGAACTAGAACTTCTCTGTTAAATCTATTTAATATTAATGAGTAGGCAAGATTATTTACATCTTCAGATGTTAAACCTATATGAATATAGGGCTTCAAGATGTGTAATTTAAGTGGATCTAATCTCTCTACAAGATACTTTATTACTGCGAAAACGTCATGAGCTACTTTCTTCTCAATCTCCTTAATTCTCTCAGCATCCTTTAAAGAAAAATCTTGATAAATCTTCCTAAGGATATTCTTCCAGTCACTTGGGAGAAGTACAGCTTTTGAACGCTCAACTTCTTCTATAAATTTTATTAAATACTCTATCTCGATTCTAACTCTTTCTTTGATGAGGGCATACTCTGAAAAGTATTTTACTAGATGGGTAAGCTTCGCTCTGTACCGTCCATCTATAGGTGTTATTGCTTCTATTGAGTCCACTACTTAGCAACCTCCATTCCAGATGACGCTCCTATTGATATTAGCTTGATAGGTCTACCAAGCAGTTCCTCAATAGTCTCGATGTATATTTTCGCATTTTCAGGTAGAGCATCCCATCCTTTTACCGATATTTTTCTCCATTCTTCTCTAGTTAAATTAGGCCATCCATCTAGATGTGTATAGATAGGTTTGGCCTTCTCCAGTGTCCTAACGTTTGGGGAAGCTATCTTGATTGTTTCTCCGTCAACATCATATTCTAAGCATATCTTTATTCTCTTGAGACCGCTTAGAACGTCAAGCTTTGTAAATGCTATCCAATCTACACTATTCACCATTATACTATATCTAAGTAAGGGGATGTCCAGCCATCCAACTCTTCTAGGTCTACCAGTAGTTGTTCCATATTCTCTTCCCTTCTCTCGGAGTATTTCTCCTTCTCCACCTTTTAACTCGGTTGGGAATACACCTGCTCCCACTCTAGTAGTATATGCTTTCATTACACCAATTATCTCTGAGATCTTCTTAGGTCCCACTCCGCAGCTAGTAAATACTGCTCCTATAGTAGTATTAGATGATGTAACGTACGGGTATGTTCCTTGGTCGATGTCAAGTAATGTTCCTTGAGCGCCCTCAAAGATAATCTTTTTTCCTTTATCTAATTCATCGTTTAATCTAATCTCTAAGTCGCATATGTTGACATAAAGTTTTTCAGCTAATTTAACATATTCCTTAATATCTCCTACTGGTAGTTTATGGAGATCTTCTATCAGTCTTATCTTGTTCTGCAGCGATTCATAGTCTAGTAGATCTTCTATCTTTACACCTATTCTTAGAGCTTTATCAGAGTAGGCTGGTCCAATGCCTCTCCTCGTAGTACCTATAGGTTCTCTACTCCTTATTTCCTCGATTATATCATCAAGCTTCTTATGTATTGGTAGTACTATACTAGCATTCTTACTTATCAATGGCTCTGTATTGATTCCTATGCTCTTAAGTAATTCTATCTCTTCTATAACTTCATTCAAGTCTACGACTGTTCCAGAAGCTATACATGGCTTTGCTCCAGAAGCTGATCCAGCTGGAAGCATGTTAAATCTAAGCTCTCTATCATCCAAGACTACTGTATGGCCAGCATTTGCTCCACCTTGAAATCTTACAACATATTCTGCATCCTTCGATAGTAAATATGATATCTTCCCTTTTCCTTCATCTCCCCATTGTAATCCTATTATTGCTAATCCAGGCATAATGTTGATCACTAATCTATATTACTTCAACATCATGGGGCATGCTCTCTCTTATCCCTGCTTGTGTGACTCTAATAAGTATTGAGTTACGTTTTAGTTCAGGTATAGTTCTCGCACCTAGATAGCTCATTCCAGATCTTAATCCCGCAGCTAGCTTCTTTATCATCTCTGAAGCTGAGCCAGTGTATGGAATATATGCTTCAACACCTTCAGCGTAGTATGAGTATTCAGAAGAATCTATTAATGCTTCTGTTAGGTCTTCTCTAGACCTGAACTCTCTACCCAGCATAGCATATATTGAGGCCATCCCTCTATAGATCTTGTATCTTCTACCATTCTTAACTATCACTGCTCCAGGACTTTCATCTGTTCCTGCTAGCAGTCTACCTATCATGACAGAAGAAGCTCCTGCAGCTAATGCTTTAACTATGTCTCCGCTTTCACGTATGCCTCCGTCAGATATGATTGGCACATCCATCTTCTCAGCAGCATCTGCACATTTGAGTATCGCAGATAATTGGGGTACACCTACACCTGCAACGATCCTCGTAGTGCATACTGAGCCTGGTCCTACACCTACTTTTACCGCATTTGCTCCTGCTGAAGCAAGGTCTTCAACACCTTCAGCTGTAGCAACATTTCCTGCAACTATCTCTATATCATCTCCATAGATCTTCTTAAGCTTCTTTATAGTCTCAATACACATGGTTGTATGACCATGCGCAACATCTATTACTAATACGTCAGCTCCAGCATCTACTAAAAGCTTTGCACGATCTATGTCTCTCTCTTTTACTCCCACAGCGGCGGCTACAAGTAACCTACCTTTAGAATCTCTGGAAGCATTCGGATATGCTTCCCTTTTTAGTAGATCTACACAGGTTATTAATCCTCTAACTCTATTCTCTCGATCAACAATAGGGATCTTCTCAATTTTATACTGTTTGAAGATATTCTTAGCTTCTTCTAAAGATATATTTGATTCAGCAACTATCATTCTTTCTCTAGGAGTCATGCATTTACTTACAATTGTAGAATCAGTTTCGAACAATACATCTCTTCTCGTAAGGATTCCGAGAAGCCTATTTTCAGAGTCTACGACGAGTAGACCGCTTATTCCAAGGGTTTTCATAAGTTCCCTTGCTTCTCCAACCGTCCTATCTGGAGCTATGGTTGTAGGCTTCTCAATTATTACATTATCTGCTCTTTTTACTTTAGCTACTTCTTCTGCTTGCTTCTCAGGAGAGATGAAACGATGTATAACTCCTATTCCACCTTCTCTGGCAAGCGTTATGGCCATAGTAGACTCTGTAACAGTATCCATTGCTGCAGATACAATAGGAATGTTTATAATGATTTTCTTAGTAAACTTAGTCTTTATGTCGATTTCCCTTCTTGAAGCTATAGATGATTTCCTAGGTAGTAGAAGAACATCATCAAAGGATAACCCGATATCTTCTAAAACCTTAACCACGAAATCCCTCTGACGATTATCTAAAACTAGGATATATCCTTTATCTTAAGTGTATATAAAAGATTACATGATTCGATAAGGTTCCCAGTTCAGATACTCAAACTATTGCTGAATACTTATTCTCCAATAAACGATTTTATGTAAAGAATTTAAATTGACTTCTTTATCTATCTCTCCAGCTATGCCTCTAAATCTTTCTAAGATTACTACATCATCGAAGATGCCGACTTTGTTTCAAGATCTCTTCCTAGAGATAGAAAATTTAAAGTAGATTTTTTCTCTGCCATGCTGATATACGACTACCTTTTTGAAAATATCTCATCTTCATTCATCATCTATCAATCAGTCATTTTGAAAAGATAGTAATCTTTTTCTCAGGATACAGTGTACTTAGACGTAGATATTATTGTAAAGCAAAAATTATAGTTCAATAATTTATGCTATGATTATCTTCTATGTATGTAGCCTATGAATTCTCTTATAGATTTAAATCCTTTATCCAGCATGAATCTCTTTAACCCTCTAGTTATCTCCATGAATATTTTTAGGTCTTTCCTAACTATGGCTGAGCCTATACCGACTGCGGATGCTCCAGCTAAGATCATCTCAACTGCATCTTCTGAGCTCTGTATTCCTCCAACTCCAATAATTGGTATATCTGGAAACTCTCTATAGATTTCATATACAACTGCTAAAGCTATAGGCTTTATACATGGTCCTGACAATCCTCCCAAGATGTTTGAAAGGATAGGAGATAATGTATCAATATTAACTACTAAGCCTTTTACTGTATTTATAGCCGATATACCATCTAAACCTGCATCGACATATTTCTCGAGAACTTCTAACTTAGATTGATGCAGCGAGATCTTTGCGAATACAGGCTTCGAAGATATACTCTTTAAATGTTTTATTATCTCTTGTGTTAGTTTTACATCTGAGCCAACATCTAGACCATATCCTTCAACATGTGCACATGAAAGGTTAATCTCTAGAGCATCAGAACCTGATTCAATCATCTTCTCAGCTACATAGATAAATTCTTCTAAGCTACTTCCCCCAATACTAGTTATTATCGGTATCTGGATGTATTTCTTTGCTTTAGAGAGCTCTCTACTAAAATCATCTACTCCAGGATTTCTTAAGCCTATTGCATTTAGATAGCCGTAGCCAAGATCTACGAATACTGGATTAACGTAACCTTCACGTGGATTCTTAGTGATCGTCTTAGTAGTTAATGCACCTGCACCTGCATCTGCTACACGTTTTAACAAACTATAAGAT
>ASPF01000021.1 GCA_000405685.1 Candidatus Geocrenenecus sp. JGI 0000106-J15
TAATATATTGTGTTAATATTTCTGGTACGTTTATCTTTGTTGCATTCATGAATCCTTTGAATTCTGGAACTCCATTAACTTCATTGACTAGATATATTCCATCTTCTTGAAATATGTCTACTGCTATAAATTCACCTCCAATTGTTTCAGCTATTTTATATGTTAATTCTTCAAGTTCACTATCTACTTTGTAAGGTTCAGTTTTACCTCCTAATGCTACGTTGCTTCTCCATTCTCCATTACTTGGTGTTCTTATTACAGCTCCAATTATCTGGTTAGGGAGGGTTAGTACTCTTATATCTTTTCTACTATCCTTGACGTATTTCTGGAGTATGTGGGTTCTCGTGCTCTGGCTTAGCAGCAGCTCTCTATGTTCTACTATACTCTTTAAGACTTGTAAATCTTTAACTAATGTTACTAGTCTTCCCCAGCTTCCAACTGGAGGTTTATCTACTAGGGGGAAGCCGATTTTTTCTCCTGCTTTCAAGACGGCGTCGCTACTAAATGCTATATATGTTTCTGGGAAGGATATGTTGAGTGCCTTAAGTTTGGAGAGAGTTAAGACTTTATCTCCAGAGATCAGTATAGAGGAGGAGTTGTTTATCGTCTGGATATTCATCGATTCTCTAATGCATGCAGAATAAACAGCTCTATACATTGAGATAGGTCTAATAAGGGAGAGGGTTACATCTCCGTCCGCCGACCATGATAATGGATTCACTCTTAAGTTAGTGAGTAATACTTCTACGTTATTGTCTCTTAGATTCTTTATGATAAGCTTCTCTTCAAGTCTTATCACGTCAACTATTACTTCAACCTTCATGTTCTCTACTTTGCGGGAAAAAATTCCATAAAATGGTATAAATATTTTTCTATAAAAACTTAGAAAAAATGCCTAAAAATTAAAGAATCTTGAATACTGCAGGCCAGAGTTCCCAAGATTCTTCATTAAAGACGGTAGAACCAGATAATATATGTCTTAAACTAGAGGTTAAATAAGTTTGTTCAGGATAATTGTTGGTAAGAGAGAGTGATGAAGTTTCTTGGATTTCTCCTTCTCTCTATAGTTTCTCTATCTTTGACTTCGATAGTAGATGCTTTTAACGTTAATAGCATAGATAGTTATGGTGATAGAGTAGTCTGGTTTAGGTCTTCTAATCCTTCTAATGGTTGGGATATTGCTTATGCAGTCTGCGAGAAGAACGAATATGTATATGTTGTCGGTGTTAATCAGCGTCATGGCTACCATACTGGTTATGAGATCCGTGTAGAGAATAGATTCAAGAATAATGGAGAACCTGCTAATATACAGGTCTATAATCTTTCAGTTTCAGACATAGTCTATGATTGCGTAATTGTTGGAGATTACTTATACATTGTTGGTTCAAGCTATAGAGATAGAGACCGATCATGGCTAATCTTAGCAGTCAACCTAGACTTAGACTTAGTTAGGTATGTTTTCTCTAATCCTTCCGAACAACCTGATGTAGCTATAGCAGTATCTGTTTATGGAGATCATCTTTACGTAGGTGGAGTAGAAATGCTTGGAGGAGATTGTAGATGGAGGATTGAAAAACGTAATCTAGAAGATCTATCCTTAATAGATGAGTATATTTCAAACCCTACGGATTCATGTGATGTAGTCTCCGATGTTAAAGTTAACTCTATTACTGGAGATGTCTGGATTATAGGGTATGAAGAATTAAGATGCCGTAAATGTGTAGCACGCTTAGAGATACTAGGTCCTGGTTTAAAATTAGTCAAAGTCTTAAGACCGTTTACTGGATGTTTTAAGCAGAGCTTAACTTTCGATTATGAAGGAAACAGTTACATAAGCGGGGTCAACGTTTTAAAAGTTAGTAGATTAGGAGAGAGACTCCTCAATAGTGATACTCCTGCAAGACTTGGCGTAGCATGGATTAACGGTAACTTATACTCATTCGACATAGATGTAGTCGAAGGAGGCTGGATGCCAGCTGTATACATGCTTGACCAAAACCTACAATTAAAAGATCGATGGAAGATCAATCTAAGATTAAACTCTAGTTTATATGCTACATCATGTGTTTCTACTGCGTTCCCAGTTTTTGGAGAACCATCTACTGATGGTAGAAACATGTATCTTGTTGGAACCATAGGAGACCCCTCAACTGGAGATACATATTGGATAATATACTCTATCAATGTTAATGTAGAGAAGACTACTGTATTGAAGACGGTTTTAACTTCATTATTTATAGCGTTATCTCTATCTCTAATAATACTATCTCTAAAATATCTTCGCCTCAAGAGGTCTCTCCAGCTCATCTAGATGATGTCTGACAAGCCTCTAGAGTCTTGGTAGGCTTTTCTTGAGCCTATATGGTTAATAAGTTCATCTATCTATTCTGTGAGTTGTTATGAGTGGAGCGGAGCTTACTGAGATTAGGGAGGAGATTAAGAAAGTTACAAGAGAGATTTTGAGGCTTGCTGCTAAGAGGAGAGAACTGTCCTTGAAGATCGGTGATATTAAGAGTAGGCAGGGTATGGATGTTTTAGATAGACGGGTGGAGGCTGAGCTATTCAATGATGCTTTAAAGTTTTCTGAAGAACATGGCTTAGACAAAGATTTTACGAGTAGGCTTATCTCTCTAATTATCTCTGAGTCTGCTAGGATCCAAGTTGAAAGAGCATGGAAGACTGAGAGGATCGGTTTAAGGGAGATCTTCTATATGGCTTTAGAGCTTGAGAAGTCTGGTAAGAAGATTACTAGGTTAGAGATAGGTGAGCCTGATTTTACGGCTTCTCTAGATGTTGTTGAAGAAGCATGTAAAGCTCTAAGAGAAGGTAGGTCGAGGTATCTCTCATCTTACGGTATCTTTGAGTTGAGGAAGGCTATCGCAGAAAGATTGAATAATCTATATCGAGTAGACTTTAAGCCTGAGAATATACTTGTAACAAGCGGAGGAGTTATGGCTATCTACATAGCTATCCAAGTCTTATCTAGGATAGGTGATGAAGTTCTCGTTCCAGAGCCTGCATGGCCTCTATACAGAGAGATAGCTGAACATCTAGGTAGAAGATACGTACCTTTAAAGACAGATCTTGAAGATAAGTGGACTGTTAAGCCTGGAAGATTATCCATGAATACTACTCCAGCATCAAGGCTACTGATACTTAATTATCCTAATAACCCGACTGGACGTACATTAAGCTTATCTGAGTTAAGAAATCTTGTTGAAGAAGCTAGAGAGTCTGGTTTAACTATTATAAGTGATGAGGTATACTCTCATTACTATTTTCATGATAGGTATGCTCCAAGCATAGTTCAAGTACTAGATGAGGGGTACGTGCTTGTCGGATCCTTCTCGAAGACTTGGGGGATGACAGGATACAGAATGGGATACCTAGTAGGAGATAAAATATTCATTGAGAGAGCAGCTAAAATCTTAGGATTAATCATGACATGTATCCCTGAGTTTATTCAGAGAGCTGCACTTAAAGCTCTAAGCGATGATGAGAATGTTGTAAAAAATGTTGAAGAAATAAAGAAGAGAGTAAGATACATGTATAGTAAGCTTCAAAAGAATAACCTGATAGATGTCTACCCATCCGATGGAACATTCTACTTATTCCCGAAGATTAAGATATCTGGATTCAATTCATCAGAGTTTGCATTAAAGCTCTTAAAAGAATATGGTGTAGCTGTTGCTCCAGGCTCAGGGTTCGGAGAATATCCCCAGCATATAAGACTCTCAGCAGTAAAACCCATCTATGAAATAGATGAAGGAATAGAAAAACTAAACCAAGCAATCAAACATTCTGTCCAGCTCTAAACCAAAAAATTCACCCCTTTTTACAAACGTCTAAACACGGTAGACTGATAGCCATCAAGATAAAATCTACTTTCAATTCTCTTTTTGAGATTCTATACTTTAAGGAGGGGTTGAAGAGTATGTTGACAGAATAGCTAGATCCGGGGATGCTGGATGCCGTCACATGGTCCTGGAGCCATTCTGGATTGAGAAAGACAGATTGAGGAGGGCGTGTGAAATTGCAGGACATAGAGTCAAGCCAGCCGTAAAGGGTTTATGAATTCGGTTTAACGGGATAAAGTATATATCATACGGTTGGATCTAGAGTTTATGATTCTGCGTGTTTGGCGTTGTAGGCTGAAGCCCGGTGCTGGGGAGGAGTTTAGGCGTTTTGCCGTCGAGACCGCTTTGCCGATGCTCCGAGCTCAGGTGGGATGTCTATATGCCGTAGCCGGCGTGAGCGAGGACGGTGTGGAGGCCTCTGTTGTCACGGTATGGCGCGACCTCGAGGCGTTGAAGAAGTTTGCGGGGGAGAGGTGGTGGGAGCCCTACATCCACCAGCGTGAGGCCCCTTTGTTGGATGAGAGGCCGTCAGTGAGCCACTACAAGGTATCAGCGGCGTTCTAGCCAATTTAAGCCTTACCTGTCTATGGGAGATGTTAACCTGAAGGTTGTTCAGGTTTTACGGCTGAGTTTGGTTTTGAGGGTAATGGTGTCTTTCCTTATCAGCTGTGTCAGTGTTTAACGGCCTTCAGCCGTCGTATGGTCCTCTGGTTTCAGATGTTCAAGCACAGGTATGAGGAGTGTGTTGATGAACCTGTGTAGCTTTCACTCCAGCCCCTCGGCGGCTCCCTCAACCCTTGACGTGGGCGGTGTATGAGTCCATTGCGAGGCGTGCCGCAAAAGCCGTCATAGCTGATAAGCTGTCGATGGGCTCTGTCGAGAAGTATCCTGCTGATTTGTAGAACGCTGTAAGGTGGTTGGGTAGGTTTGTGCAGGCCGCCGGGCTGAGGCCTGTTCTCAATACCCCAGCCCTTGAAACCCTTTCACATACTCGGCCGTTTCTCGTGAAGTCTTCCACGGCAGCTCAAGGCAGCTCAATTCCGAGAGTTTCAAAGAAGATAAAAACCTCTACATGCGGCTCACCGCAACCACACAAGCCATACGGTGCTGTAACCTTAAGGCTTGGGGGAGCCCTATCTCTTTTGATGAGTTATGATGATGAAACCGTTTATAAGAGATAGGACTCTCATATGGATTGTAGCTTATGCTGTATATTTATATTTATCTGGTCTTAGTCTTAGGAGGGTTTCTAGAGCTTTAAGCTTCTTTATTGTGAGGAGTCATCAATCTATATGGAGGTGGGTTCATAGGTTTGGAGGTTTATCCAGAGCCTTCCATGTAGGCGGGGCTAGGACTGCTATAGTTGATGAGAAGTCTATAGATGTGAAGGGTTTAGAGGCTTGGGTATGGATGGCTATAGAGCCTAGGTCTAGGAAGCTTCTAGCCATAGAGCTTAGCTGGACAAGAAACATACTTGTAGCCTATAGATTCTTAAAATATCTAAGGGATAGTTATGGTGTAAGGATTGTTATAGTTGATGGAGCTCCATGGTATGTTGAGCCATCTATCAAGCTTGGCTTAAGACTAAATCTAGAGAGAGGTGGACCCCACAACATAGTAGAGAGGCTTAGTAGAGAAGTTAAGCTAGGCTAAGAGACTTCAACATATACTCTCCATGTAGATGTAGAGAACCATTAAAGCATGTAGAAACATGGCTTGAAGCCTGGAGAAGCTACTACAACAATGTAAGATATCATATGAGCCTCGGGAAGACTCCATGCGGATTTAGAGGCTTAGAACCTCATACCATGCTATCCATAGTTGAGGAGGTGATGAAAAAAGCTTAAGGTTACAGCACCAGCCATACAGCCATAACACTTATCTACATCTATTAACATCCATAACGTTTGCCGGACGCCGAATGTGGGGCCGCTGATACAATCAGCAGCACGGCCAGCGCTAAAACAGTCCCGATAAAGTTGCGTCTAGTTGTCTTGACCATCTGCAATATGATGTTTTATAATGTGTATAAGATTTCCTAACAAACGTATACAACTGCATACTTGCAGTCATTCCTCGGCAGGGGCCTCCGCATGTCCAGCTGCTGTCTTCAAAGGCTCGACGACGGTAAACTCCTCCCTTAAAACTCTGCGTTAAACCTCCTCGCCCTGCCCGAATTCGCCGAAGAAGCGTTTAAGGACACCACCCATTAGCTCCAAATAATCTTCGTCCAAACCTCTTTCCTCCACCCTGAGCTCCCTGAAATACTTGGATGTGAACTGCCTTGAAACTGGTGCTGGAAAATCCCTTATACGGGAATTCGTATAGGAGGGGTTAATGCCCCTATATAAGTGTAAGTATTACTTAGCCTCCTAGGAATACGTCAGACAAAACCATCTTACAGATATTTGATAGTTTATTTTTATCTTCTTGTAGATGTCTACCTATAGTTATGATTATATCTGTTATTGGTCTAGGTGCTTTCGGTAGATGGCTTATACAGCAATTCTATATGCAAGGATTTCAAGTTAAAGGATTCGATATAGATCCCTGGAAGATTGAAGAACTAAGATCATCTGGAATAAAAGGATACAATAATTTAAGAGAGGCCATAGAAGATGCTGATATAATCTTCATAGCAGTTCCAGTTAACAAGGCATCTAGCGTAGTAGAAGAAGTCTCAAAACATATAGCTAGAGGAGTAATAATAGATGTCTCATCATTAAAGAAGCCTGTATACAGTATCATGAAGTCTCTCCCAGAAGATCTAAAACCTGTATCTATCCATCCATTATTCGGTCCAACAGCATCTGGATTCAAGGATGAAAAAATTGTACTAATACCTATAAGAAATAGCCTAGAAGAAAGAGAGATCATAGAAAAGATTATGCCTGGAGTAAAGATCATC
>ASPF01000022.1 GCA_000405685.1 Candidatus Geocrenenecus sp. JGI 0000106-J15
AAAGAGTTGCACCACCTAAGACATACTCCCACATATTTATTCTCTATTTATAATTAAATCATACATCTATAAAATTGTTTATTACTCCTACCCGTTAATCCTATCTACACTCTGGATTCTGTCAACCAAGTAAGACTCGATGCTGAGTTTTATTATTATGTCTCATCAAATGCTACACCCCTCCTAAACCTCTTCTCGGTAGAGAATATCCTTAAGAATCTATGGGTCATCTCCTAACACTTTCTCCTAGAAGCATATGTAATATGGTCTCTCTCAGACAGGTCTCTAAGACTTAAACCAGCAATATAAAGCATAACTGCATATGCTTTCTCATCTAAAGGATATTTGTTGAACTTAAACAGCCTAGATACCTTATCAAGTATATAATCTAATACATGCATAAGAGAATAGAATAGAAACCTGGCCATAGACATAAAAAGAAAAACTTAAGTAAAAGTTGACAGGATCAACTTTATGAGGAAAAGGCTTAAATTCAAAGGCCACCGTCAATGATTGAAATATGAGCATTAAAATTGAGATTCAAAATCTGCCAGAGGAGTTGAGGAAGAAGTGGGTGGAGGAGAAGCTGGCAGAGATCTGTAAAAAGAATGACATAGTCTTTATGGCTATCTTCGGCTCCTTCGTCAAGGGAAAGCAAAAAAGAGGGAGCGATATAGATATAGCGATCGAATTTGAGCGAGGCAGCAAGAAGAGCCTCCTCGATTTAGTTAGGATAGAAAATGAGTTGAGGAGAGTGTTCAAAAGGAAAGTCGACCTCGGAGTTTTCAGCAGTCTGAATCCCTACATAATAGATGAGGTAAAAAAGGAAATGCGAATTATTTATGAGAAGAGATAGGGCTTACCTAAAACACATCCTAGAGGCAATAACAAACATAGAGAAATTTGTAGAAGGCTTAACCAAAGAAGGATTTTTTGAGAATGTTGAGAAGCAATACGCTGTCTTAAGAGGGCTTGAGATAATCGGCGAAGCAACGAAGAATTTAAGCAAAGATTTAAAAGTAAAGTACCGTGAAATCCCTTGGAGAGATATCGCTGGTATGAGAGACAAGTTAATCCACGAATACTTTGGTGTGGACCTAGAACTGGTTTGGGTAACCATCGAAGACAAACTCCCAGAATTTAAAAAGCAGATCCTCAAAATACTAAAAGAAATCGAGGACTAAACACAAAAACTCAAAAAGGGATTAAAGCCCCATTTGAGGAAAGAGGACATCACCGCTGCTCTGAAATATGCAGTCGAAGTTCTGAGAGAGTTCACCCATTACTATGAGTAAGCTCTTAGAGAAGACCTATAAGCTCTGTTACAAATCTTAATTTAGAATTGTTTGGAGAAGATGTGACAAGCATCATCCTATGTTTTCTTTGCTACCAGTATTCTGGTTTTTCGCTTCCATGTAGTTTGCTTGAGTCTCTAAACTTCCATAAACCTTTCAACGGGGAATCTATGATTATGTTGAGCGCTTCTATCGCAGCATCGCTTAAGAGTACTTCCCTCTCTATCTCAGATATGACTAGGTTTGATGTGCATTTAGAGCTCTCATCTCCAGCAACCACTATTATCTCGACACTATCTTCGATACAGTACATCTTAACTGGACCTCCAGCCGTATCATAACTTTTAACCCTAGCTCCTTTAGGTAGTTTAGGCCAGACCTCAAGCTCTTCCGCAAGCCTAACTGGTAGAATGCATTCTGGCTTCTCGGTTTCATAGCCTGCATTTAAGAGGGCTGCCGTGGTAACCTCCCTGCCTGTCTGCAAGCTTCTAAGCTTCACTCTTACTCTTACACCCATGGGTCATCTTCCTCTTAACACTTGCTTCAATTATACGACCTATCCTAGGAATTTTTTCAATTTCCCGGACCCTGCCAACCCTCAACCTAACCTTCATAAAGATTCTACTCCCAAGAATTGATCATCTTTGACTCTAAGATAAAGTTTCATAACCGACTCAACCATACAGCTGCCTCAAGAAACTTTTACCTCAGATATGCTTCTCCCAAGAAGTAATAACCTATTGTTAGAGTGGAGATAAGACTTATTCAGCATACTTTTACTCCTGAAGCTTCTACTACAGTGTTCTTGCCATTAGTTTAAAGAGATGCATCGGACATTACCTAGAATATTTATCGATAAAAATCCCTAGAGAAGTCGCAGTTTAAGTGGATGCGGCCACACAATATCTTGCTGGAGGGACTCAATAGTTTCGAGGCTAAGACCGGTACATGTACGGTTTAGCTTTCCTAAAGGGATACGTGACCATATAATACTAAACCCGAAGGTATACGTCTTAGACCGCAGCAACTCTCAATAAGTGCTTGAGCCTCCATCTAGGGAATATTCTTTCTTTTATCACTAATTAATATGCAAAGATGGTATATGCTTACATTAATATTATCTCACCTCTAAATACCTGCTAGCATAAGCATAGGCCAATAACCAGTAAGTTGTAGTCTCATGAGATGCAAGGAAAGGTTGAGCTGTAGAACTAGACGGTGAACGTAAAGAAAAACATTAAGTAAAACTTGGCGGACTCGAAGATAATGAGGGATGGATAAATGATGATTCGCAGGTTATCGTCTTCTGACTTTGATTCTATACTGAAAGTTGTCAACGACGCAGCGCAGGCTTACAAAGGCATGATTCCAGACGATTTATGGAGAGAACCTTACATGTCAAGTGAGGAGCTGAGGCACGAGATTGACGCAGGCGTCGTATTCTATGGTTGGGTTGAAGATAATGCTCTACTCGGAGTGATGGGCATCCAGTCCGTCAAAGATGTTACGTTGATCCGGCATGCCTACGTACTACCAGAACATCAAAGAAGGGGGATCGGTGGAAAGCTACTAAAACATTTAATAGGCTTGGCTAAAACTTCTGAGATCTTAGTGGGAACATGGGCGGCTGCAACTTGGGCTATCCGTTTCTATGAGAAGTATGGCTTCAAACTTGTGCCACCTGAAGAAAAGGATAAGCTTCTTCGAACATACTGGAATGTCCCTGAAAGGCAGATAGAAACCTCGGTGGTGTTAAGGCTTAGGAGATGATGAGACGCGATATTGAAGAGCACCTGCTAGGCGGTTAAAAGCTCTGTGACATAAATCTCCAGAAGCTGGAAGGATACTTTGAGGAGCTCCTGAATAGATATCTTGATCCATTAAATCTACGGTAACTCTTTTAATATTAAGATCTTAGGAAGATTATGTTTATAGATGTATGAGAGAATCCACATTTTCAACAAGTATAGAAACAATCAAGAGAAGAAGATTTTCATCAATCTATTTTTTCTTCAGTATATCTTTTGTTCTTAGGTAATATCATTATTTAAGGTTTTGAATCATAGTGGAAAAAGATATATCCAAGAGTCGAAATTACTAATTGGTTAAATGTGTGAAAAATAAGAAGCTGCTTTATGTTATTATTGTCATAATCTTAGTTGGTGTGGTTGGTTTCTTATTTTTCCAACTCATATCTGTTCCTCGACCTGAAAATACAAAAAGTTCGATATTTGAGCAATATCTTGCTAATCTGAGAAAACCAAGAAAATCTTCAGCACTTGATTCTGTCAGCCAAGTAAAGCCCTCTATTTAGTTTCTGCTGTTATGTCTAGATTTCTAGTCATCGTTATAGTTGATGCATAGTCTTCTATCGGCTTAACATTCCGACAATCTATAGTATTATAAAACCTCCTAGTTCTCTGTTTTATGTATCGTGAGAACTTCTCAACAATATTCCTTTCATAAAATTTCAAGAGACTTCAGATACGCTTAATCAGTATATGAATTCCTTATAAGTATACTAGTGAGCTGCCTGTATAACCTTTCCGGCTACCTAGTATTTCAATACATTCATCTAAGTAATCTTCTTAGAGATCTTCCCGAAATAGTTGCTACTATGCTGGCACTATGCTCTCTGAAGGGGCTTCTGATAAGCTAGCTTTTTACAGTAAAGAACTAGCTAAAACATTGACTATCTCAGATATATTATTAACGATTACCGGCTTTCATGGACATCTGCAGAAAAAGAGTATAATGACGACGAGACCGCTAATTAATGATAATAGAATAAGTATGCCATACATTTTCAAGACGCGTACTAGATATGTCGCTGAAAGGAACAATCTATTGATAAGTCTAGCTAAACTTCTATATCTCACCCTTAGTAATAGTGATATCCATTGTATACTTTCGTCGAGAGGTTTCGTCATAATTCTCTTAAAGAGGATTCTATAATGTTCTGAATTATACTTATCAGATCTGGCCGCGTCAGATATAATGTATGCAGTCAATACTGCTACTTCATTTGAGATCTTATCCTTCCGGTAAGCTGACTTCAAAGTGTCAAGCATTCTCCGTAATAGTTCTTGAATGTCTAGCATCGGGTTCCTGTGAGATTGAGCGGATAGAACAATTATACGACATGCTCTAGCCAAAGCTCTACTGAAAACATTAGCTAGATTGCTATCACCATCGCATGCCTCACTCGTTCTTGCATATTCAAAGATTCTTTGAATAAACAAACCTTCTAATCTTTCTATTTGCTCATCTGTCATGCTCTGGTACAAGTATACAGTAAGTCTTCCTATAGGCGTCAATCTATAGTATACTCGACGTTGATTTTTATCAGCTATTCTCTCTACAAGCTTCATGTTTACAAGACTTTTCAGAATATTATAGACGGATGTGCGTCCACCATATCGTTGTTCAATATAGTGTGATGGTACGTCTCTACTCCTATTCTCTATGAAGTACTGAGTCATTATCTGCAGGACTTGCAGCTGAGCTCTAGTTAATCCTCTGAGCAGTCTATTCAGAACATCAGTAGGAATTTCGCTCGACATCTCCCATAATATGTTTATCATTCATGGTAATAAATCTTGGACTCTATAGTGAAAATGGCGACCCTATGTCGAAAATGGATTAACATCCGCTACTTAACTCACGTAGTAACTCATGGAAAATATATTCACGAGCTCAATAAATTAAATAGCGACATGATGTCTGGAAGCTCTAACAACTCAAAAGATAGAACGAAGAACGTTAAGCTCATCCTTAAGAAGGTTGATGCAAACGTTGAGAATAAACCCTCTATTTCCGTTCAAATCTATAGGGAAGACGGACACAACATACTAGGTAGTCTATGGATAAGCAGTAAGGACGAGCATCTACCAGGTAAAAAGATTATGGATACATATAGAATGGTTAAGAGGTTCATAAATCATTCAGACCCTAAAGGCTCAGGCTTTATCTATAGATTACAAGAGAGTGAATTTAATGAGGATAGTATAGCGGCTATCAAGCAAGTTTTCCAAGAAGGTATTGGATATCTCGATGCCGTGAAGATAGCTGTTACGACCGAAGAGGTATTTCTTGTGAAACGTCTTAGGGAAATAGGGCTTAGGTTCTTATGGAAGATATACAAGGAAGATTCTTGGCTTGACCTATTCTTTGGAGAGAAAGGAGTCATAGTCAACATAATTGATGATAGTAGTAAAGAAAAGCTGGAAGATCTTAAGTCAAGGTTTAAGAAATATCGGGTCTACTGGATTAAATCGAGTGACGTCCGTAAAGCACCAATCGCTCTAGCAGAGCAAATTGCTAGAATTGTTCTTAGAGAAGAAGTACGTCCAAATGGTACATTTTTAACAATTGATGGTATCGAGAAATACCTCAGCCATAACATTTTCAAAATATTAATAATATGTAGGGTAAGCAGGAGCCCTCGGCATATGAAGTCTGCTAAAGTATTCCTTAAGACTATCGATGGATATGTGAGCATCGGAGAACTCAAGTTATCTGGAGAGTCCTTCGGGATGCAGCTTGTAGACATGCTTCATAATGCGCGGCTATATTATAGTTACAAGATAGGAGACTATAGAAAAATATATGTACAGCTGCTTAGAGATTGTGAAGCTATTATATACGCTGAAGTCGTACCTAGAAAAACATTCAAAATGATCACGTGGGGGCAGATCCCTGAAGAAGCAAAAGCGGCGGCTCCCACACAGACCGGTCAACAACTCGAGAAATCTAAGAAGGAAGAAACCTCACCGGATAGTACTACTGAAAGAAAAAGTGAGGAGAAGAAAAGGATGGAGCTCATTGACGAGGAGCTCTTAAGAAAAATTATTTCTAAAGCAGCCCAGTTTCTTAGAGATGATGTTAGAGTTAAGCTAGAGTCAATTCCACTGGAAATAATAAGAATCTTTATCGAAAAATTCGTCTACAGAATAGAACCGATAAGTGATGAAGAACTTGAAAAACTAACCTCATACGGATTAGTTGGCAGGAAAAGAAAGAGGACACTAATCGGCAGAATAGTGAAGAAAGCACTAAAAGAAATCATTGGAGAACTTAGACCAAAAGACAATGAGCTAATAAACTAAATACTACATTAATGGATATATAATCAAGAATATGCTTTTTTGACCACATCTATGGGGTGACAGCATGTTTACCTTAGAAATCTTATCGACAAAAATCTTTTAGCTTTGCTTTTTTCATAACTACGTCGTACAAGTAGTTGGGAACGTTAGGAGAAAATACGCCACAACCCCTAGTGTTTATACTGACGAGGGATTGGTGCAATTAGCCGGCGAGTTTCATAAAGATAAGGCATAGAAGAAGGACATTTCAGATAAGAAACTTAATAGAATAGTGGTTCTTTGAGTTAAAGAGAAAGATAGGACAGATAAAACCTCTATTCCTCTACCTACGAGCCAATGGTATCAGAAAGATAGATAGCAACATGGATTGCCTTAAGTTAAGAGCCTCACATATGCCTGGCCTTGCCCCGTCTTCTTCTAGCTAGGATTGCTACAGCGATTCCCGCAAACACAACCAAGGTGATTACCAGTCCTATAGGGGGCGCCTGAGGCGCGGGCTGAAATGAAAGCATAGGCTGAGGCGAAGTCGTGGAAGTTGTTACTGGTGGTAAGAGTAGTGGAGGTTTTTCAACCATGAATGATATAGGCGGGCTGATAGCACCTTCATAGTTGTCATTTCCAAGCCAGCTTGCATGTACCCTCCACTTTCCTATATCTTTTGGGATTAAGTTATAGCTGAAGGCCCCATCAGAATCTGTGAGAACGACCTCAGTAAAGGTCGAGCCATCAGGTCTTTCAAAAGTTAAGCTTAAAGCAATGCCAGCCGACGGAGGATTAATAGAGCCTGAAATCGTAATCTCCTCACCTTCTCTGATATTCTCTCTAGAAGCTAAGAGTGACAACGAGCTTCTTGCCTTTAAGACAGAGAACGAAAACTCTCGGCTTTCAGCTCCCTCATGGTCTAAGTCACCATTCCAACTTGCTCTAACGATCCAAGAGCCAACTATATTGGGTGTAAATGTGTCTTCGAATTTTCCTGAAACTGTGGAAGTGATATTTTTAGTTAGAATGGTTCCATTAGGCATTTTGTACTTTAGAACAACGGTAGCCTCATGTGGTGGAGAGATGGAACCAAAAATAGTAATAGATTCTCCTAGCGAATTTTTGTTCGAAGATGCTGAAAGCGAAATCGAGCTAGGTAGTTTAGGTAGAGTCAAAATGATCGGTGTACTGGTTAAAAACCCTATTTCCTTTGTGATATTCATACTGTTGATTGTTACTTTCAATATCCATTCCTTACTGTAATTCTCTTTCGTAAATCTTATGTTGAATACTGCTCTACCTCTTTGATCCGTTGTTCCATTCCATATCAACTTACTATTTAGGTCACTGAGAATTAATGATGCATTAGGTAAAGGATTTCCAGAACCATCTCTCATGATCAACGGATACTCTCTATCAATGGTGCCGAATGCCCAATCAACACGGTCCATTGACATATAGAAAACTGAGATATTACCCCTCATTAAAGTGTAGCGGCTGGCAACTTGTATATGTGCACCTGATATCCTTGAATTAAAGAATTCTATAACATGTGCATCTTCTATCTCAACCGGCCCTCGATCGGCATACTGCACAGTGTCTACAGGACCTATCCAGAAGGTACCGGTTATAGTTGTATTCATGAGTTTTATGAAATCGTTTCCAAGTAAATGGAGGTCTATCACTTCTGAGTTTTTGATAACGACAGAAGCATTAAGTGATGTGTGTATCCTGATACCTTCCATGTTTTCCACCTCAATCTTGCCCTTCGTGTGCAACCTGAGGGTGTCTACTCTGGTCTTTACTAGAGTTAAATTGGACCAAGGTCCTAACCCTTGTACGTTCTGGCGAATGTTCCAGTTCATAAACATGCCTGGTTTTAGATCGTTGAATTTAATGTAGGCGTCTTCCATAGCCCAGAATTGTAGCGAGTATATATGTGAATCATTGATGGTTATGTGTAGCTTGCTATCCAGATCCAAGATCCTAATGAGATCTATTACCCATTCCTCAACTGACACTTTTCTCATCTCAAGTGATCCACCTTCGGCTTCGATGCGTACTTTTTCAAGTTTAACATGAGGCTTTAAGCCGGTTATCCATATATCTTCATCGCTTTTCCCGAAGCTTAAGCCTACATACAATAAACTTGAATTAGTCACACTAACTTTGGATTTCCAGTATGCTCGCCAAAACAGTGAAGATAGACTTGATGAGTCAATGGTGGTGTTGCCGCCCATAGCAAAAAGCTCCCAGTCACATTTAGTGTTAAACATAACTATCTTGGCGCCAGGTCTTTCATAAGTGCGCACCCATAACTGCACGGAAGGTAAAGGTGCACTTGTAAGTGTTGAGTTTTCCACTTTAAGAGTTGCTTTATCGAGAACCTTTACTATATATCTAAGTCGATAAGTATTATTTACTATGAGTTTGGCGTTCCTCACGATTAGTGTAGCTGAATCTTTGATTATTACGTTTCCGTCTATGAAGAATGTTACGTTCTCGATCACGTAGGTTTCATTATCTTTCACAATAAAGTCGCCGGTTCGGTAGATCTCACCTGCCTGCAATAGCTGTGGTTCATAACGGTCCTCATCACCTGAAGAAAGTTGGGGGATAAGAGTTAAAAAAAATTGAAGCAAGCAGTAGAAAGATTACTCCTAAGCTAAATAGCTTCTTCAATTCTTATTCACTATTCTTGACTTTATATAAGAACGAAATTTAAATCTTAGCTTGAAATAAACAGATCCTGGCAACAGATAATACCTTCTCTAAGTTTTATTATTGTGAGTAGGTTTAAAATCATTGCTATGGTTTATACATAATCTTCTATTGTCTGGATCCTCCATGTATTTATATTATTGTAGAATCTTTGTGTCATCTGCTTCAAGCATCCAAAGAATCTCTCAACAATATTCCTTATACCAAATCTTTCATGCTTATATTCTAGCCCAAGCCTCTCTAGAGCCCACCTATAACATGGACCTATCAACTATTATCAATGGCTTATTAAGACATCCATCCAAGACAATCCTAACAAACTTCATAGCAATTATAATGTTCATAGCCATGATGCATATATTGCTGATACTTCTCTTGAATCAATGTCTACATAAGACCTACACATACTCTAAATCGATGTATCTCAATTACAGTCTCATCTAATGTTACAGCATTCCTAAACCTCTTCTCTACAGAGAATATCTTTGAGAATCTATGGAACCATCTCTTAACACTCTCTAGAAGCATATACTATATAGTATCTCTCAGAAAGGTTTCTAAGGCTTAGACCAGAAACATAAGGCATAACTGTTGAAGCCTTCTACAAACACTGTAACTGTCATGTATTATATAATCGAGTACATGCATAGAATAGGGTGGAGAGAACGAGGTCATAGATGTAAAAAGAAAGACTGATGAGTTTATTGGTAAATCCTTTTTCTGATGTCTATCTTGACTACCACGACTATTTTTTCTTGCTCGTAAACCTTGAATAACGCTCTATAATTTCCTACACGTAGCCTGAAGGTGTCTGCTTCACCTGCAATCTTAACGATGTCAAGTCTAGCTGCTGGAAAATCCTCAAGCTGCTTAAGCTTGTCAATCATGCGTTGCCTGTCTTCGATTTCTAGACTCTTTAAGAAATCATATGCTCTTTTATGGATGAGAACTCTAAACTTCATTAAGAGACTTCAACTCGTTAAAGTGTTTATTTCTAATAATTTCATCTGTCTCCTTCAACAACATGTACTCCTCCGTAGTTAAGAAAACATCTTCAAGAAACTCCCTTAATTCATCTAGCTTCCTCCCAATTTCTTCAACCTTCTCTGAAACAGTTTCGCCCAAGAAACCACCTGATAACATGATTAGAAAACATCCATATAAACACTACTTTTACAGACCTTCAACCTCAATGATACAGCAACACACTTCTTCACACTCTTACTGAAATATTCTTTCAACAAAGAACTCACCTCTAAATTCCGTATCTTAGGTGTATTATAATGTATGCTATGTTTATGAATACTTTATATGTTATAGCCAGTCTCTCATACCTTGTAATTATCTTCCTGAATGATTCTAGCTGTCTGAAGAATCTCTCTATAGTAGACTTCATCTTCTTGTATAGCTCAGCATTGTATGGTCTCTGCTTCCTACCATCCATAATAATACACCTATGTTACGGAGTTTGAAGATGAGTTCATACTTCTTCAGTAGAAAAAGTTATAGAAGGCTTTTCTGATGCTTTATGTATGGAAAATTATGGTGTTTATAAATGATAAAAGGGTGTTAAGGCCATGAAATTGGTTTTAATAAATGAATTATCTAGAAAAATGTATACGCTAGAAATTTCTGAAGAGACCACTGCTAAGGAGATCGTTGATCTATTAATCGGGGACGGCTCAATTAAGCCAGCACCTAGAGAAGGCTGTCGATGGGTCCTTAGAGATTCGAGGGGTGTCGCGTTCACCCCTAATGAGAAGATGTCATCTAGGTTTCCTCAAGGGAGTAGAGAGTATGAAGTATTCTATGAAGTACACTTAGTCAGCCAACCCATAGCGACCAAATTAATTGTAAGAGATAAAGTCTCTGAAAAGAGGTATGAGCTAGAGATCTTTGAGGAGAATACCGCTAAAGACGTCATCATTGCTTTAATTGAGGAAGGTCTGATTAAACCAATACCTATAGAAGGTTGCCAATGGGTTCTCACAGATTCGGAAGGTTCTAGAATAATCCCTGATGAAGAGTTATCCTCTAGACTTTCTCCTGGAGAGAATAAAGTATACTTAAGTACTAGGACGGTGGGAGATGTTAAGACCCGTAAGATCTAATTGTGCACTGTAAACCAAGCAAGTATTCACTCTGAATTCCGTATCTTAGGTGTATGATTATTGATGTTATTGTTAATAGGGCTGCATGTATCTTTGAGCCCCTCCTAAAACTCCATAAAGAAATAAAAAATTAAGAAAGAGAAGCTTAAATAGT
>ASPF01000023.1 GCA_000405685.1 Candidatus Geocrenenecus sp. JGI 0000106-J15
AAAGAGTTGCACCACCTAAGACATACTCCCACATATTTATTCTCTATTTATAATTAAATCATACATCTATAAAATTGTTTATTACTCCTACCCGTAAGATCTAATTGTGCACTGTAAACCAAGCAAGTATTCACTCTGAATTCCGTATCTTAGGTGTATGATTATTGATGTTATTGTTAATAGGGCTGCATGTATCTTTGAGCCCCTCCTAAAACTCCATAAAGAAATAAAAAATTAAGAAAGAGAAGCTTAAATAGTCTTGAGATGAGCTCAGAAAGAAATAGTAATGGTTGTTACATAAGCTTTTCAATAATGTAGGTATAGTAGTTTTATTATTTTTAGTTATTGGAGTTATGAGACTGATGTATTGTTGTCCAATTTAGTGATTATTGGTTTTGCTTTATCGATTGCTTTGTCTATCCATTCATAACTTGATGTCTCTGGGCTTACTATTAAGAGGTAGTGGAGTTCGAAGTATTCTCCCTTCTTTAGCATTCTCTCCTCATAACCTAGTAGATGTAATTCTATGTTATCAACGTTTGGGCAATTGCAGACTGTTGGATGGACTTCGCCCGTAGCTCTTATCAATACGAGGGCTGGAGAACCTCTTACTTCATCGAAGGCAGGGTCGATCAATGCAATCCATCCATATGGATCCAACGTATATTCTTTAAGTGCATGACCTGTTACACCTCTCATATCATAGAGTATAATGCCCTCTCTAGTCTTCGTAACAGCAGTTCTATAGTATTCAGGGTCATTCATTAATTCAACCCATATAGCTCCTACGGGGTCAGGTATATCTCTAAGGACTGTAAGATTAGTCTTCACATATCTGTACAGTATATCATCATCAACCCAGAAATAATGAACTGCAGTTGTTATGAAATAGTCTCTAAACCCCCAGCTTCCAACATAGCTAACTACTTCTCCTCTAGCTTTCAAGATTTTAAATGAGATTAAATGTTGTCCCTCAGACTCAACTTTATCGGTAAGCCATCTACCATAGCTGAGCATAAGCAGCTGAGACCAGTGATGACCTATCCGCCTCTCACCTGTAACAGAGTACACATCAGAATTGCCTTGCCACTCTGAGGGCTCTAGGTAGAGTAGTTTCTTTTCAGTAGGCATTAGTCTTAATTCATAATGTGTAGCACCAGCTTTAAGTAAGATAAGTTCTCTAACACCCTCCATGGTAGTTTTAACTTCTTCAGTAGTAGCTGCACTACTGGGACTCACAACTTGTATTGTTTTGGTTATTGTTACAGTACTTGCAGACCCCGGAACGGTAACAATTACCGTACTTGTTGTTCCTCCGAGGGTTAAAGTCGTAGTTTCAGTCTTAGTTACAGTAATTTGTTCAGGCGGTCTATTAGCTAAAAAGCCGACAACGCTTGCTAGGACTAATATTAATATCATTAAACCTATAGTAATAGATGACTTAACCACTCTTATCATAAACCATCTCCAATCATGGAGGGATTGATTATTACAACTTTAAAAAATTTTCCACCGGATCCTGTCAACCAAGTAATACTCCTCCTTGAGTTTCTATTATGTGTAGGTTTCTTATTATTGATATGGTTGATGCGTATTCTTCTATCTACATTGAAATTGATAGTGGGGCTGTAAAGCTTTAGTAGGGAGCTTCATAATTATTTTTTGGAATATGGATGAGCATGTGGTAAATCTTGAGATAACTTATGAAGATTCCAAGTTTATCTACTTAGTGTTGAAAGCTTTAATTGAGAGAGTCATAGATAAATCATTCCACTATGAGGTAGATGAGCTCGGGGTAGAGCTCATCAATAGGAAGAGGCTGCCCCTCATCCTTAGTAAAGTCGAGCAGTCTCTCACAAGAGATGGTAAGAGAAGAATTGATAGAGAAGTATATCTAAGAAGGTTTCATCCATACGTAGACATTATAGATGAAGAAGTATACAGGATATTAGAGGATGCCTATAGATCTCTAAGAAGAGTGCTGGTAACTTATTATTCATATAGTAGGGGAGAGTTTACTGAGCGGGAAGCTGACATACATAACATATCTCATAAATATATTATATTGTAGCTTATGAGTACTTATCAAAAGAGGTGAGAAGATTTAGAGTAAGTAGAATAGCTAAAGTAGAGAGGCTAGTAGGAACATATGTAATCTCTGAAGAAAGAATATAGGGAGCGGATAAGATAGCTCATTACAAACAATATTTCTACATAGTATCCCTCCATTCTATATTTCTTATCCTTGCGCTCAGCTTATGATGGAGCGCCATCGCTTTCTCCTTCAGGTATCTAGAGAACTCTCAACCTTGTTTCTCACATCAAAGGTTTGATGCTCATAATCTAACCCAAGCTTATCTAAAGCCTATTGATACCAAGGGATCTATCAATGATTACCTTAGGCTTGTTTATACATAGCTTGAGAGCTTTCTTAAGGAAGATGAAGACGTTAAACAACTCTTTCCACAAGATGCCTCTATTAAGGGTAATGGATGGGATGAGTCAAGCCTATATCCACTCTCCATGCATGCTAAGATATAATTATCTTGAGAGTTTTTCTAGTGCTTCTTTTAGTAGCTTCATTGTCTCATTTAGCATCTCTCTTGTTTCTCTAGATTCTCTTACAAGTGTCTCTAGTATTATTGTTAGTTTCTCTGATATCTCTCCATACTTCTCCATTATTGCTTTAAAGTTTTCATCCGTTCTCTTCGCGAATTCTCTAAATTCTTCACGGTAATCTCTGAATTCGCTTCTGTAGTCTCTAAATTCTTCTCTGAAGTCTCTGAATTCATTCCTATATTCTCTGAATTCTCTCCAGTAGTCCATGAATATTGACTGCATTGCTCCGAAGCCTTCCTGTAGTTCTTCATGTAGTGGTGATGGCTTGATCATGAAATATTTTATGGCTGGTCTAGGCTTCGTCTCTCTAATATCGATTGATTTGAGGTATGCTGGAGGTGGTGGAGACTTCAACATCTCGATGAATTTATCTAGGATTGCTTCATCTCCTTGAACGAAGATTGTAACGGAGCCATCTCTCTCATTCTTAACGTAGCCTGATAAACCAAGCTCTTGAGCAGAATCTAGGATAAACCTTCTATAGCCAACCCTCTGAACCCTACCATAAACCCTAGCTTGAAAAGCCTTCAATATCAAACATAAACAGGGCCGGCTTCACTTATAAAACTTTCCTAGTAATCCTGCATAGTATCCGGATAAGGGGTATGTTTAAAGATTGGGGGCTTAGTCTTCTATCTATAGATGTTGTAGCCGTGATCTCTAGTTGTTTTAAGCGTAATAATAAAGTAGGGAGGTTAAGGTTTTAGCAGTCCTTGAGTATATGTTTCATGGTAGCTGTATGGTATAGATGGGTTCTGGAGAGGCTTAGAATATAGGTTTGGTATGAGGAGTAGGGTTGAGAGATTCTTTAGATATCTTAAGGAGAGGATGGCTATATTCTATCACAAGCTAAGCGCAAGAAACCATGTAGAGGGAATCATGAACCTGAAAACTATTCTTAAATCTATTCATATTATACTACCAAACTATAAAGATAGGGGGAGGTGGATGAAACGCTTATCCGGACACTTTCTATGGATAAGCTAAATGTTTAATAGACTAGGTGAGGATATAGGTTATGTCAATACTCGGTGTAGAAGATGGGGATAACATATATTGATGGAAGAGTTAGGGGTCCGTTGGGGGAGGAGAGTGTTCGGCTCCTAGTAGATAGCGGTGCTACTTATACTGTTTTACCTGAAGATATATGGAGAAAGATAGGATTAAACCCTATGAGGGAGCATGAATTTGTACTTGCTGATGGAAGCGTGATAAAGAGAAAAGTCTCAGAATGCTATATCATCCTACCTCAAGGAGAGGGGCATACACCTGTTGTATTAGGTGAAAAAGACGATCACCCAATTCTAGGCGTCGTTACATTAGAGATTCTAGGCCTAGTCTTCAATCCATTTAAACGCACCCTACAACCAATGAGAATGCTACTTATTTAGCAACTTAATCTCGTTATCTTCATTATTATAACGTCAACCCATTAGAACTTCTAGCTTTCCACATCCTGCCCTGGGGCTCCTCAATTATTGCTAACAATTCACTTAAATGCATAAGGCTAGATGAATCATGAAATACACCTAATATGTAGTTCCTACTTTAACTACAGCTGCGCCATGAGGTTCCCACCACAGCCCAAATGAATACTACAGAAGAAGAGTAGACCCATATGAGGATAAGAAATTCCAAGAAAATGGTGATGTCTACTAACTGTTGCGGTAAACAACAAGAAGTTGACCATGAAGCTCTCTCCTCGACATTATTTCAAAAATGCTGTTAAGAAATTGATCCTATCAACAAAGTAATACTCCTCCTTGGGTTCTTATTGTTGTGTGTAGTTTTCTTATTATTGCTATTGTTGATGCATAGTCTTCTATCGGCTTGATCCTCCATGTATCTATTATTATTGTAGAATTTTCTTGTCCTCTGTTTTATGTATCTGAAGAACCCCTCAACAGTATCCCTCTCACTATATATGGTATCTCTCAGAAATATCTCCAAGACTTAAACCAGCAATATATAGCATGACTGTATAAGCCTTCTCATCTAATAGATAATTATTAAACCTGAAAGGCCATAGACGTAAAAAGAAAACTTAAAAGTAAAAATTGACAGGATCTTTGCTGGAAAAATTAAGGTTAAGATGAACTGATTATGTTCGGAAAGGACGAGTTTGAAAGATGGATAAAATCATCACATTCCATATTTGAACTCTTTGAGGGACGTTATGATGTTTACCCTTTGAGTGTGCTGTGGGTTAAGGAGTGGTTTGATTCTGGAAGCTTTACAGTCAGTGAAGAACATTTGAACAGAATATCTCTTTTGATCAAAAATTTTGATTATAAAGTTTTTGATGTAAAAGGGAAGTTAAAGGAAAAAATAGACCAGGAACTCAAAAGTTTTATAGAAACCTCTTTTCACATAGGAAAAAACGAAAACATTGGTTTTGCTGTTGCCCCATACTTATTCACTTGGAATTTTCAACGATTCAAGGAATATTTCAAGAAAAGAGTAGATTTCAATATAGAAGTCTACTTTAAAAGCTTAAGCGATTTCCTTAAGAAAAAGATAGAAAAGTTTAGAGACTTCAGAAATAAGCGATTAATCTTTGATGACATAGCAGAAGAGGATGTAAAAGGAATCTTTCAGGAAATAAATAGTGAGCTTAGAGAGATAGGTATAAGAAACAATGAACCAATAGGCACGGTCAAATTACTCCATGTTTTCGCCCCATATTCTTTCCCTTTGATAGATAATGATATAGCTAAAGCGATCGGAGGATTACTTTATTCTAAATGGCAGAGTTTAACAAGTAATTCTTATTTGAAGTGGATGAATGCACTAAAAAGTTGGCTTCAAAATTATGTTGAAGTAATAGAAAAGCTCGAAAAAGAGTATAATTCTTCAATTCTCAAGTTAGTAGATGAAGGGCTCTATATGATGTGCACAGTAAAGCAACGAAGAAGAGTAATAGGGTTGGGAATTAAGGTGAAATAAATGCTATATACATAATACAGAAAAAGGCGCAATTGAGGATTATGGGAGAAGCCTAGAATCTATTGGTGTAGAGCCTAATATACCTGTGAATCCTAGGAATGGTAGGAAGCAGAGATCATACAATGTCGAGCTATATAAGAAGATGAAGTCTACTATAGAGAGATTCTTCGGATAGCTAAAATCATTTAGAAGAATAATTATAAGGTATGAGAAGCTTGCATCAACATACAAAGCCCATCATCAATAACATCAATAATCATACACCTAAGATACGGAATTTAGAGATGAGTTCAATGTAGGAAGACATTAAACCTTATGGATTTTTATTCCGAGCTTTCTCGCTACCTCTCCCTGCTTCTCGTCTGAGGTCAGTATCTCTCCATACTTCTCTGCTTGAGCTATGTAAAGTGAATCATACACTGTTATGTCATGCTCCAACGCTATTTCTATCGCTCTCTTTAAGTGTTTTAACTCGTTTTCCAGTACTATCACTTGAGAATCAACCAGCTTCTCTACTAGATCGTAGAGACGCATTGCGAACCTACTAGTTATAACTTTCCTTGTAGATACATCCTTCCATATCACATTGGCCACTTCTTTTAACACATGATCTAGAGAGTACAATGGTTTCATCGTTCTAACGTATCTTGATACTTCTTCCCACCCCTCTTCACGTAACAAGTACTTTACTAGAGCAGATGCATCAACCACTATCACGGTCTTCCCTCACGAGTCGGGCTGCATAACCCTTCGGCGCAATCGGTAATTCCTGAATCAGCTTCTCAAGCTCTCCAATAACTCTCTCCTGCTCAATCTCCCTGACCCTTCTCTCAATAAACTTTCTAATCTCCTCGCTCCAATTAACAACGCCTCTCAAAGAATCCATCTTCTTCTTTAACTCCGCCGGTATACGAACAGATATTACATTCATAGGTCTTGTTGCATTACATGTCTGTATTACTAACATATAAACATTTAAATCGAGCAAGCTTAGAAAACGTCTCCAGCTGGAATAACACCCAGTAGCCGGTCTGCTATGTAAGATGAAGATACCCTACTCAAAGAGTCTAAAGGCTTAGTCGCTAGGTATAGTAGACTGTAAAAACTAAGGCCCCCATCTAATAGAGTTTTTGTTTTTTCATGAGTATGTTTTTATTATCGCTATTGCGGATGCATGGTCTTCTATCAACCAAACAATTTAACAATTTATATTACTATAGAATCAGAATCTCTCAATCTTCTGTTTTAGATATCTGGAAAAACTCTCAATATTATTACGTATACTAAACGTTTGGGACTTGTATCCTAGGATAGCTAAAGACCCTTCACTTTTTATTACCTTTAAAAGAGTTGGAGAACCATGCCACAATATACGTACAATCAACACATGTCTCCTAGCCTTTGAACATACCTACTTATCCCACACCATCTAAATAACGATAAAGATCACTAGTAAATCATCGTTCATAAACTTCTCGACGGTGCCCAACGGTGCGAACAATCACTTTATCCCCAGTCAAACTATAAATAACCCTAAACTCTCCAACACGGAAAGAATCCACTTAAACGCCCAAAAAGACGCTTACCATGAAAAGGATCATTCTCTAAAACTTTTATTTCCCTCAAAGTCTAATCTGCACCTGCTTATCCAACCTCCTGACTTTTCTTAGGAACTCCCTAGTAAACAATAGCTCATACTTCTTTTTCATCTAAACCCAGCTCTTTTAAAAGCTGCTTAAAACCCAGCAACCTACCGCCAAGAATATCTCTTTTACTAGCCTCAATACTTCTCAACAGTTCTTCATCACCCAAAACCTCAATAGTTTCAAGAAGCTCTTCTATAATTATACGCAGTTTAGGAACTTCTTCAGCTAGAATCCGCAGATGCCTCCTATCTTCCTCGGTGAAAGTAACCTCAACTAAATATAAACACCAAGCAAAGTGTAACCAACGTAACTAATAAAACTTCTCAAAATAGACATGTTAACCAAAAGTCTAGAGAAGTAATCGTTTTTGATTATTTTATCGTTAAAACGGTTCTATAGATAAAACTTGCTGGCTTTCCAGTAGAATTTTAAGCAATTCACGTCCTTTATCAATAGTCCTAGACAAAACTGGTGGGCATGTAACATCGCTTGAAAAAGCTCTCCAGACGCTATGTAGAATCTTATTACAGAGCATTTAAAGATGTATGTGATGCCCGAAGAGGTTGAACTTGGTAAACGAATTAGTTTATATTTTAGTTTACCTATTAGAATACTTGTGAGACACTTGTGAGCGAGGTCATAAGCTTTAAAGTCTCTAAGGAGATAAAGGAGAAGTATGAGCAGCTGAAAGACGTCATTGACTGGCCTGCAGAGTTGAGAGCTTTTGTTGAAGAGAGGATCCGGAAAGCTGAGAGAAAACGTATCATACATAAGATACTTGAGAAGAAAACTCGAGAGATTCTTCCAAGAGGGTCTGTCGTAGCAGCTATAAGGGAGGATAGAGAAGGTGATTGATGCATCAGTTATAGCGAAACTGATAATGCGTGAAGAAAATTACGTTGAAGCTGCTAGGGAGATAGAGGCTGATGATGAAACACTCGACCTAGCCATGTTGGAGGTGGTGAATGTAATCTTAAAGTACCATAAGAGAGGGAAGCTCTCCATGCAAGAGGCGCAGGAGAGATTTGAGGAGTTGAGAGAGCTTTCGGAAACGCTTAGAATCCTCGACTTCAAGAAGTTCTCAGAGCAAGCATTTGAGCTTGCGATAACAACAAACTTGACGATCTACGACTCTCTCTACATAGTCAGCTCCAGCAAGCTGGTGACTTCGGATGTTAAGCAGGCTGGCATCGCCGAGCGATATGGAAGAAAAGTAGTGTTAATCTAGAAGCCTGTCCAAAGCATAGTCTGGCTATCCTGAAATCTCTTCATACAACATAAACTATAAAGATAGTAGATACTAAAATGCTTATCTGGACACTATGCAACTCCTTGTGGTTAAACTAGGAATATAACGGTTTAGATAATGATTAATGAATACTTTCTAGAATTATCTTAGCAGTTAGCATTGCCGCCTTCCTAACTACTTGAGGGCATCCTAGTGGACCATGAGCTCCTACTTCCATAAACTTTCTTCTATCCTCCTCAACTCTAAGATTAAAGCTTCTTCCAAATAGTTTTCTCTGAATATCATGGCATTTCACGCTTCCAAACTCTTCTCTAAATTCTTCATACAATCTTATCGATAACTCCATAGTCTTGAGATATCCACTGGATACCGTTGATTCTTCAAGCCTATCCCTTCCATGAACTAGACTTATAGCCATAATTCCTCCTATCAGTGATCCGCATACCTCTCCTGCTCTCGCAACTCCACCAGCAAATGCTGTGGCAGCCTTGAACGTTAAGCTGTCTCCAATATTTAAGCTGTCCTGTATAGCTTTCAGTACACATTGAGAACAACCATGATATGTAAACTCATAATAGTAAGCTAAATCACCTATTTTCTTGATTACTTCCTCAATGTTCATACAAATCCTTAGATTTTAGAGTTTACGACTAATTGATAAATTTAACCTATAGATGGAGGTCGAAAACTACTTACATCAATCCATGTAGAGTTCATCGACTATGATAACTCCAGTGATTCTGAGCTGAGAAGAGTAACCAGAAAATAGTTTCTGAACCAGATATGTAGGCTCTACACAAATCTTTGTCAGATAATTAATATTCTATTTCTATCTATTCATGCTTCTGCTCTTCATCCTCGCTACTCTCTTTTGAGACCACCTTAGTTTAGAACCTTTGATCTCTCACTGACTACTTCGTAATTTTATGCATAACATTGTTAGCGCAGTTCCTCTCCCTGAACAATGTTTTTTGGAGAACTATTCTCTTCTCAGGAAGTTTTGAATCTTACCTCAAGGCCGGTCGATGCCGTGTAGTTCCTCTTTACTTTCTAGCACTCAAGTGACATAAGATTAAACTCTCCTGCGGCAGAGCTAGCAACCTTACATACTTTATCTAATTCCTTGGGCTACAGGTTCCAAGTTGAGATGCTAAGCTAATGCTACAAGTACAGCTCCTAGAATGATAGTTACAGCGCCAACTACAAGTTTAGGCGTTATCTTCTCTATACTTTTAAGATAGTATCGTATGAGGAGGAATATGAATAGAGGCTCTACTTGAATTAGTGGTGTAACTGTTGAGACGTTACCATATCTAAGAGCGTAAAACAGTAGAAGATGCCCTATACAGATCCCTACACCAGGCTTCCAGAATAGCTTAAAGGAGTGCTTGTTAAGCGTTGCTGGGCTCTTAAGCATTATGGGTAAGTAGAGAAGAAAAGCGGCAGCATATCCTATAGAGACACCCATGATCGGTACGTCATATACGTTTAGCCCCTCCTTCTTAACAACATACGAGAGCCCAGCTAGTATTGCTGCCAAGAATGGATAAATCAGCTTCTTTACGTCACCCCTGAATGCTTCACCACCATACATGGCCCTCTGCACTATAATGGCTCCAAACATGACACAGACTACACCTAGCCATGCCCCAAATGTTAACTCTTCACTCAGTAGCAATGCTGCGGTCAAGGAGCTGAATACAGGATATGAAGAGTATATAGATGCGTTTACCGATGCTCCAACTTCTTCCATGCCTTTAAAGTAGAGGAGTCTAACGAGCCCAGGCGAAATAAAGCCTGCAAGCATGAATAGGGAGAAACCATACATATTAACAGACTCTATGGGAGTTAATAATATGGATAGAGGTGTAAAAACAATGACTCCAACGATAGTAATGACTAGGGATATCGAGATGAAGTTTGACGAATCCAACCCCCTTCTAATGTAGACAACAGATGAAGCCCAAGTCAAAGCCGTTAATATAGCTAAAATAATGCTAATCATAATGCTGCTAAAATAAATTGATCCAGTCAACTTTTACTTAGACTTTTCCCTTCATGTCTTTAGATGAGACTCTAGTTGAGATGCATGGTTTCAGAGCCTACGTATGGTCTGCTATGATACATTCACTAGAGGTTTAGCAAAAGGAATATTGTTGAGAAGTTCTCACGATACATAAAACAGAGAACTAGGAGGTTTTATAATACTATAGATTGTCGGAATGTTAAGCCGATAGAA
>ASPF01000024.1 GCA_000405685.1 Candidatus Geocrenenecus sp. JGI 0000106-J15
CAATCATTATTTGAGATTAGGTTGGCGAAGATTATTAGAGCGGTCGAGTCTGGTTCATATCCTGAAACTATGTCAGGGTTTGAGAAGAATATATACATGTCTCTTCATAGAATCTTAACAGAACATAGAAAATATGTTGAATCAATAATCATGGCGACATCATATAGTGGATGGAATATTATTGAATCGAATTATGATGTAGTCTGCTTTCAGCAGGATTTCCCTCAGATTGTTGGAGAAGACTTGAAGACTTATGGTCCATTCAAGAAAGGAGATATAGCTGTTCTACCAAAAGCTAATGCTCAAACGCTTGTAGTTAAAGGCTTAGTATATAGAATAACTATTATGACTCCAGAGCTTGGGGAGGAGTAGAGAAGAGTTCAGAGCCTTCTACTGAGACTATCAAGCTGCTTAAGACTATCCGCTTAATCTGAGCTTGGAAAGACGTATAGATCTTCAACAGATTCTTCTTAAGGTTAAACATTGTTAGCAAACCTATACCTGAGAATGTATAGTTGACATCATATAGATGGCATAGTATTCCAGCTCCATATATTCTATAAATTTCTTCTAATCCTTCCTCGATTACTATCCCCTTATCCTCAGCAAATAATACAAGTAGCTTATTTATTATTTGAGAGATTTTGTAAACTCTGTTTTCACCTGTGATATATTCTAGCTCAACCCATGAGACTGGAATGGTCCGGACAACCGATTTTCTCAAGAATCTTTCATACATCATTTCTCTCAGCTTCTTCCTAGCTTCCAGACTTCTCTTCCTAACGAATATAGGTGGAGGAAGCTCTCTGAGACCTATAGAGTATTCTTCACAGTATTCTTGTAACCCTGGATAAGCATCGCCAATTATAAGTAGATGAGTAGGGTTAAAGATCTTCATTAATTCTTTCTTATGATGTATTGCTCCCTCACTATTTATCCAACCATCAACATCTATGACAAGATTCTGGACAGAATATTTCTCCTTCAAATTATTGTAAAGGTTCTCTACAGCTTTTACATGCCTAGCCATTATATGTGTAGGAGAAGTATATCCTACGGCTTCGATACTTTCAGCTCTAACATACGATATATCTGGTAGGGGATTCTTTAAATAAACATATCCTATGGTCGTAGGCGGACAGATACTTGACTGACCTATATCTAAATCTACGAAGATGCATCTTTTCTTCATTCCTACAATAATGTTGGCTCCAAGAGTAGCAAGAGAGGTTTTACCTGAATCTGACGTTCCCATAAACATTAATATGGATTGATCTAGCTCAGCGATCTCTTGAATCGTCTTAAGCCATTCATCTGGTATAGTATTACCATCTACTTCTTCTATCGATCCACCTTCTCCAAATGTGTACTCAATCTTGGAATCTTCATATGCGTATACAGGTCTAGACCTCCAGCTCTTAATTACGACTTGCTTCTTCTGAGGTAGAGGACATCCTAGGATAGATGCTCTACCCTCCAACAGTTTTATTGATGCAGGACCATTAATTATCAATGTCTTACCAGATTTTAAATCGTAGAACGGCATTAAGCCTCACCTTTCTTAAACCTGAATCTCCTTCTAAGTGATAGCAATATAGCTGAGTATTCATCTTTGCTTAAACCTTTCTCTCTAGGAATTAACCCTCTAGCTGTTCTAAATTCATCTACAACTTCAATCTTTAATCCCTCAATATGCTTAAGATGCTTATTTAAGATCTCAAGAAATCTTAATAGTTCTTCCTGAGTAGTTGTGGAGCCAATTATAATCGTCTTCTCTTCTGCTTCTTTATGTCTCTTTAGGAATGTCTTCACATCTTCAAACATGCTCTCTTCATGGAAATACTTTGAAGTTCTTATAATCTTATCGTTTACTGAATAGGCTACACCAATAGTCTTACCTGGATCGATAGCTATCAGAATGCTTTGGTAGGATTCAACCTCATTCAAGACTTCCAAGACTTTTTCGATGAGTTCCTCCATGCTTTGATAATCTTCGAGATATAGAGTCTTACGATTAACAGCTTCTCCTTGAAACTCGCTCTTCTTAGTTACTATGACGTTAACCGAGAAAGGAAGATCATCAATACTTAGAGTATGAATTGTCTTTACACCCATCTTAGATATTGTCTCTCTAAACATGCTGGCAAACTTCATGTCTAAAGTTACCAGCCCTATAGTCTTCTTCATCCTACTATTAGTTTGAGACAAGCATTTAATAGCTTCTATCCTAATCTAGATACGGTGGTTGGCGTGGGTCGTAGAAGAAGGAAGGTTGTTAAGAAGAAGATTTCAAGACCTCCCCCCAAGATATTCTTATGCCCGATATGTAATGTTGAGGCTGTGACTGTTCTTCATCAAAAAGGTGAAGACTACGCTGAAGTATCCTGTGCTAATTGTCAAACGAAAGCAAAGATTAGATGGTATCCTGCATACGGTGATGTTGATGCATATTCTGAGTTCTATGATATAGTTACAGGTAGGAAGAAGGTTGAAGTAGTTGCAGAGGCACAGACTGAAAACCGAGAGAATGCGCTTGATGTAGATGAAAGCAATACCCAAGCATCAGACTATAATACTCTAGATGAAAGTGAACCTGAAGAATAATCTCTAGATATACGGATTTTGAAAAAACATTACTGAGAACCATAAGCAATATATTTATGGATGAATATAATAGATATTGGCAATGTCTTCATCAATTAGAACCATAAAAGTTGGGAAAACGGAGAGCTACTTATTAGAGAAGCTTCAGAAAGGACCAATACATATGACTCTACTGGATCCTGAGAGTATTCCAGTAGATAGAGCGGTAGAGATTGCAAGAATGGTTGAATCTAGTGGAAGCTCGGCGATCATGGTTGGAGGCTCAACCATCACCTCCCAGAATGAGATGGATGAATTCATAATTACTTTAAAAAAGAATATTCAGATACCTGTTATAATATTTCCAAATAATGTTCAAGCATTAACTAAACATGCTGATGCTGTCTGGTACATGTCTCTCCTCAACTCTATAGAATGGTACTATATCATCGGAGCACAGATGCAGGCTGCACCATTCATTAAGAAGCATCAAATTGAAGCAATACCCCTCGCATATATTGTCTTTAGAGGAGATACAGCAGTCTCCGCTATAGGCAGGGTCTTACCTATCCCTGATAATCATCCAGAAGTGGTAGTAGCCTATGCACTAGCAGCCGAGTATCTCGGATTTAGATTCGTATATCTAGAAGGAGGATCAGGAGCTCCTGAGCCAGTATCTTCGAACGTTATCAAAGCTGTAAAATCTTCTATCAATATTCCTTTAATCGTAGGAGGAGGGATAAGAACGGTTGAGAAAGCTCAACAAGTTATAGATTCAGGTGCAGACATAATAGTGACAGGCACGATCGCTGAAGAAGATCCTGATAGATTAAAGAGCCTAATAGCTAAAATAAATAGTTATAGGAGAGTTCGTTAAGTTATATTGAGAGTCTGGAGCTCCTCGAAAATACTAGGAAATCGTAATAATTATATTAGAGAGCCCAATCTGTATAGAGGGTAGAGACTGAATTGTCTAGATACTTTGATAGAGTTTCTACAGGTATCTCAAGACTTGACCAGATGCTGGGTGGTGGATTAATTAAAGGTAGGACATATCTAGTTACCGGTGAGACAGGCGTAGGCAAGACTATACTAAGTCTACAATTCATTCTAGAAGGTTTAAGACAGAATGAGCATGCAATCTACGTATCTTTAGATGAAAGGATTGATGGTGTACTCAATGGAGCATTATCCCTGGGATGGGATCTATGGGAATATATACAGATGGGGTTATTCCACCCATTTGAATTTAGATTATTTACATCTGACTTGAAGAGGTTTGGAAAAGAGAGTAGAGCATTCGTAGAAGCTATAGAGAAGATTGCGCATGGAAGACCTATTAGTAGGATTGTCCTAGACCCTATATCTGCATTAGCTTTAGGAGCAAGAGAAGAATTTATCGTAAGAGAATATCTAAGAGAGATTATAAATATGCTTGAAGAAAAAATGGGTGCAACGACAATGCTAACCTGCGATATACCAACTGCGTCGAAGAAATTAAGTAGATTCGGCTTTGAAGAATTCTTATCGTCTGGAGTAATAGTGTTAGGTGTAGTAAGATTTAGAGGTAAATTATTAAAGACGATCTATGTGAGAAAGATGCGTTGGTCTATGGCTGACTCAGCAATATATACTTTTGAGATAAGACCCGAAGAAGGAGTAGTTATAAAAGAACCACTCTCCGAACATATTGATACAGCATCACTTGAATTATAAGCTTAATCAATTTTTGTAATGATAGATTCTTCCAACTTGAATATTTGAGTTTCAGAATACTCTACGGAAAAATTGAATTAGAAGATATTATCTTACTTCTAACAGGTTATACATGATTGTAGAGTAGATTAGATATAGATAAATCATGGTCTACCCAAGGTTAGTATAGAGATGAGAAAATGGGTTTAACAATTATAGAGAGAGAAGCAATAAAAAACAAGGTTGTAGAAGCTTTAAAGAATGTTTACGACCCAGAGATACCTGTAAACGTTTATGATTTAGGGCTAATATACGGCATCAACGTAGATGAAGAAGGTAGGGTAAATATACAGATGACTTTGACTGCTCCAGGATGTCCAATAGCTGGCATGGTTATAGCGTCTGCAGAATCAGCAATTAAAGAAAAAGTAACTGAAGCAAAAGAAGTCTATGTAAATCTTGTATGGGATCCTCCATGGACCCCCTTAAGAGTAAC
Source organism: Candidatus Geocrenenecus sp. JGI 0000106-J15 (assembly GCA_000405685.1). Lineage (GTDB taxonomy): Archaea > Thermoproteota > Nitrososphaeria_A > Caldarchaeales > Wolframiiraptoraceae > Geocrenenecus. The sequence continues at coordinate 4,775 of ASPF01000024.1, forward strand.
CTCTGAAGGACGTGAAGCTTTAAAGAGACTATTAGGATACGACCTAGTAGAAGAGTGGATAAAAGCTACGTCTTAAAGTCAACGACCTCAAGATACCTGACTTAAAAGCAATAGGAAGCAGCATGACGGATGGATCTCCATCTCTCGGTTAAGATAAAGTAGGTATGGCCAAGTAGGATTAACCACGTCTCACATTTATCTTAACAACGTCCTCCAATGGTGTAAGTAGTAAACAGATATAATAACTTCGAGAACATGATAAGCTCAGTAGATGTTAGAGAGAATCCCTATAGAACTAGCTCAATACTATGAAAACCTGTTGGAGAAGATAAATTATCAGAGAAATATAGCTGTTGAAGCTAGAAAGAGAATAGCTTCTCCGACATCTCAGGTAGAAGTACTATTTGCTAAAGATCTTGCTGAGAGGGTTGAGCTTTTAGTCGGACCGAAAAGAGTAGCTGAAAAGATTAGGAAGTTATTTGGTAAAATTCCTCTAGAGAAGTTAGCGTTAAAACTCGCAGAAGAGATTATTGAAGAACATGGAAGAGAAAAAGTTAATGGAGAAATTCTACTTCAAGCTATTAGAACGTCTTTAGCAATACTTACACCACCTTGTATAACAGCAGCACCAACTGAAGGAGTAGTAGCTGTTAAGATAAAGAAGAACCTAGATGGGTCGAGGTATCTAGGAGTATATTTTGCTGGACCAATAAGGTCTGCTGGAGGAACCGAGCTTGCAGCAGTCGTGGTTTTATCCGATTATGTTAGAAGGATTGTGGGACTAGATAGATACAAGCCTACATACGAAGAGATAATGAGGTTTATTGAAGAGCTGAGGCTCTATAAGAGGAAAGTCTCAAGATTCCAATATAATGTTCCAGACAATGTTATAGAGTATGTTCTAAAGAACCTACCCGTAGAAGTTACTGGGATACCAACAGACAAGATACTTGTATCGTCCTTCCGTAATCTTCCAAAGATCGAAACCAACTATCTAAGAGGTGGGGCCCTTAGAGTTATAAATGATGGGATTGCAGGTAGAGCAAAGAAGGTTTTAAAACTTGTTGAGAAGATAGGTCTAGATGGATGGGAATGGATAGGAAGAGTAATAGAGATAATGGATGCAAATAAGAATGAAGATGAAGGATACTTTGATGAAGTTGTTGGTGGCAGACCAGTGCTCTCCCTCCCCGATAGATTTGGTGGATTAAGGTTAAGATATGGTAGAGCATCTTCAACAGGGCTTGCATCAATAGGACTGCATCCTATGACACTAGAGATTCTCAATTGGTATATCGTCTCAGGAACACAGCTGAAACTTGATTATCCAGGGAAAGGAGGAATAGTAGCTGTAGTAGACTTTATTGAGCCTCCAACGGTATTAACTGTAGATGGTGAAGTTGCAAGATTAGATGATTATTCAAAATATGAGAAGGTTAGAGATAAGATAGAGAAGATACTCTTTCTAGGAGATATACTAGTCTCGGTGGGTGATCTAATTGAAAATAATGTTAAGATCTATCCACCTGGATTCTGCGAGGAATGGTGGTGTGAAGAACTCCGTTTCAGAATAGTTAACAACTCGGAAAAAATTAATGGAGAACTTTATGAGGAGATTCAGGCTCTGCTTAAAGATCCCTTCAAGGGAATACCCAGCCTTAGGGATGCAGTAATGATTAGCTTAAAGCTCGGGGTCCCCCTCCATCCAAAGTATACCCCCTTCTGGAAAAATATTACATTAAGAGATTTAGAATTCCTGAGAGAATGGTTAAAGAATTCAGTAAAGAATATGATGCATAAAAATGGAGAAATATATCTACCAAGATCAGAAAAAG
>ASPF01000025.1 GCA_000405685.1 Candidatus Geocrenenecus sp. JGI 0000106-J15
TTGGTGTTCTGTTTGTGTTTTCCTAGCCTTTAACCTTGATATTTAGGGTTATGTCTTTAGTCCAGTTAGCCGTATCTATATTGGACTCCTCTTCCACTTAATGGGTAATCCCATGTTACTGCTTCATTTGGGCAGACTATTCTACATGTTCCACATTCAACGCATCCTTCATAGCTGAATAGGATTTCTCCTCCTGTTAATGTATAACATCCAGCTGGGCAGAGGAGGGTGCAGACTCTTTTATCGCATAGTTTTCTACATTTTTCGTAGTCTACGATTATGTGTGGTTTATGGTCTACATCCCATACGTTTACATTTAATGCTTCATCTATCTTCATCTTCTTAATGATCTTAGCTTCACTCATAGTGCTCTCACCAACTTAAGCATATTCCAGGCAACCTTTACAAGGGAGGTTCTACCTTTTATTGATTCTTTTAATACTTGCATTAATGTTGGAGAAGAATCTTGTATCTGGAATAGTTTTCCAGCCATGTTTATTAGGATCTCTGGATATTCAGTGAATATCTCACTCGATCTTAAGATCTTTGAGATCCCTTTATGTCTCTTAAGCTCCTTCATTATGAAGCTTTCCTCGAGAAGTTTCTGGTATAGCGAGAGGTTTTCGCTTCTATAGCCTCCATCATTATGTGCCTTTAAGATTGTTTTTGCTGCTAGGTATCCACTATAAGCTGCAAAATCTACTCCTCTAATAGTGTATCCAAGGTTTAGTAGGAGTCCTGCTGCATCGCCTACTATAAGTAATCCATCACTGTATAGTTTAGGTGGACTCATATCTAGTCCAGCTTCTGGTGTTAAATGTGCGCCATACTCAATCAATGCACCATCGCTTATGAGATTCTTGATTGCAGGTGTCTGCTTAAATTCTTCAAGTATATCGAATACGTGCTTGGAGGTTTTCCTGCATGCTTCTTGGAGGAATACTACAAATCCAATACTGAGGGTGGATGAGTTTGTATAGATGAATGCACCTCCTGGGAGGAAGCTTGTCGGTTCTCCAACTATTAGCCATGCGAGACCTTCTCCTTGAGATAATCCAAGCCTTGCCTCGATCTTAGCCGGGTCAAGCCTTATAACCTGCTTTAATCCTAAAGCTATTTGGCCTGTGTCTAGCTTCTTCACTAATCCGAGTCTTTCAAGGATTAGTCTATTTACTCCTTCAGCATCTACTACAACATCAGTCTTCAGTATATCATCACCAGATACTACGCCTTTAACTACTCCATCTTCAAGATATAGTTGGTCTACACGTACATCTGTAACTATTACTGCTCCAGCTTCTTCAGCTTTCTGAGCCATCCAGCTTGTAAGCTTAGAGAGGTAGGCCACAAAGCTTGTAGTATCTTGAGAACTATACTCTATCGTGAATAATTCTCCTCTAGACATTATGCTGAAACGTTCCCTCTTAACCCACCTCTCAATAGGTGCTTCACTTTTAAGATTTCCATAGATTTCTTCTAGAGGCTTAGAGTAGACTCTTCCACCATATAGATTCTTAGATCCAGGTGTTCTACCTCTCTCTAGGACTACGACTCTTAAACCATTTTTTGCAAGAATGTATGCAGCTGATAAGCCTGCAGGTCCTGCACCGATAACTGCTACATCGAATCTAGCATTATCTATGTGGGGCAACACTCATACACCTTAGACAACCATTGATCATATTTAATTGCCTACATATATACTATGAAGTGATACGCTTACAACACTTGAACAATGTACTTGTTCTATATACATATTCTAGTCTACCGCCTAGGACTGTTATGTACTCTTGGATCTAGAGGAGCTATAAAAATATAAGCCTACAACTATCTTAGATGATTTTCTATTTCTTCTCTAGTTTCTAGATAGTTTATGGCATTACTTCACAGCTTTCCAGAGTAGTTTATTAATAAAAATAGTAGGATATATTTCGACCTACATTTTTATGGAAGAGTGTATCCCCCATCACAAACTATGCATTGACCAGTTATGAAGCTAGAATCATCTGAAGCTAAAAAGACCACTAATTTCGCTACGTCTTCTGGTTTTCCAATTCTACCTAGAGGGATCGCTCTTACAATTTGTTCAAGTGTTTCCTTTTCCATAGATTTAGTTCCAGGTGTTTCAATAGGTCCTGGAGCGATTGCATTAACATTTATTCCATAAGGTGCTAATTCTAGAGCTAGTGAACGAGTGAAACCGACTATTCCAGCTTTACTAGCACTATAGTGTACTAGTTGAGGAAAAGCTACAACTGAGCCTGCAATAGAAGAGATGTTTATTATTTTACCATATTTTTGCTCAATCATTCTTGGAACTACTGCTTTAGTACAATTGAACATCCCCTTTAGGTTTACATTCATAACTTTGTCCCAATCTTGTTCTGTCATCTCGGTAAAAGGCTTAAAAGGATAGATACCTGCGTTATTCACTAATATGTCTATCCTATTAAATTTTTCTATTGTTGCCTTAACCATTTTTCCTACATCATCTGGATTAGTAACATCACATTTAATTGCTAATGCTTCTGAGCCTAGAGCTTCAACTTCTTTTGCAACTTCATAGACATCATCTATTATATCTGATAATACTACTTTAGCCTCTTCTCTTGCTAACGTTAATGCGATCGCTCTTCCTATACCACGGCCTGAGCCAGTAACCACTGCAACCTTACCCTGGAGCTTCCCATCTTCCCCACTTTTCTGTCTCATGATATATATTCAGTAGCTTCTAAATATAAAGATTGTATATACTACGACAATCATAAAATGAATAGAGAATTCAATCTCAGTCAAATTTATGAAGACTGTCAGCTTTACAGTTTATCTTAATGAAGATGCTAAAATAAGGTCTAGCATGAAAAGGTATTGACTCGATTTTTAGATCATAGTACTCATTTAACGATGTGGGTAGCAAGCTCCTTTATTATTCTCTTTGTTTCTCTGAGTGTTTGTAGAATTCTTGGACCTATAGGAGCTCCTAGAACAATCTGGCTATATCCTATATCTATTATTTCTCTTAATTCTTCTTCTAGTATTCTTGGCTGTCCAACAATCACTAGTTTTTTAACGATGTCTATATCCATTATATCGTATAGTTTTAGCCAATCAGCTTTTTGAACTGCTTCTTTTACTTTAATTAAACGCTCATCTTTTACATCCATTCTCTCCATGGTCTTCTCTGGAAGCCCACAGAGTATGTAAGCAGCATACGGTATAGCGGTTTTAACAGCTTTCTCAGAGTCTGTGTCAAGAGATATCGTTAGATATGCTGCTATATCGATACTCTCTATTCTCTTACCTGCTTTCTCTATACCTTTCCTTACTTCATTGTATGCCCACTCTAGGTCTTCAGGGTTAGAGTAGTTTACGAGTACTCCCTCTCCTATCTCTCCGCCTAGCTGAAGCATCTTCGGGCCTTGAGCACCAATATATATTGGGGCGTGGCTCCTAGGATTAAAGTCTAATCTACCATGTATTCTATCTATTGTTATCTTCTTCTTTGTTAGGAGTAGGCGTATTATTGTTACAGCTTCTCTAATCTTCTCTAACGGCTTAACTCTCTCTACGCCTATGCTTTCAAGAGTTGTTTTATCTCCTGCTCCTACGGCTATCTTTATTCTATTTGGAGCTATCTCTGTAAGTGATGCTGTAAGCTGAGCTATTACGAAGGGGTTTATAGTGTATGGGTTAATTACTCCTAGGCCTGTCCAGATTCTACTAGTCTTCTTTAATAAATGTGAAGCTGTGATAAAGCTACTTCTATTATGTGGATGTTCGCTTATCCATACACCCGAGAACCCAAGTTCCTCGATAATATATGTTAATAGATCTATCTTCCATAGAGGGTCTTTTGGAACGACCTCTACTGAGAAGATAGTCATCCTAATCTCTCCACCTCCAGCTTCTCTATTATCCTTCTAAACTTAGTTGGCTCAGCTATAGATACAGCATGAGCAAGCATTTCAAGAAACTCATCTTCGACCAGCTTACCATCTCTATAAGCTTGATTTATCCTCCATCCTATATAGTCTGGAACCATCTCTAAATTAACAGATGATAAAAGTATATCAAGCAATTCTTCCATTAAACTATGCTTCTCTTCGATTGCTAATTCTTTAACTGCCTCCATGAATCTAGGTACATCCATGAATCTTCTATTAGCTTAAGATACTGTATGGATTTAAATTTTGAAGAAGTTTAAACATTGACGGGAGGATAGTAGAGGGCCTAAACAATACAATATAAGCATACATGAGATGGGGCTCGATCCTTTCAACTTTTACTTAGGTTTTTTATGTCTATGACCTGGTTTCTGTTCTGTTTTGTTACGCATGTGTTTGAGTATAGCTTTGATAGGTTGTCTAGGCTTTTTAGGTTTAACAACTACCCATTAGATGAGAAGGCTTACTCTGTTATGCTTCATGCTGCTGGTTTAAGCCTTAGAGACTTCTCCGAGAGATACTGTATAAATATAGCTTCTGGAGAGAGTGTTAGAAAAGGATTCCACAGGTTCTCAGAGCTATTCTCTATAGAGAAGAAGCTTAGGAGGGCTGTAGCATTAGATGAGGCTGTGGTAAAGCTTCATGGATTTATAACATATGTATGGTCTGCTTAGGAGTATGATTATTGCTTTGAAGTTTATTAGGATTGTCTTGGATAGATGCTTTAACAAGCCATTAATAATTGTTGAGAGAGGCCCATAGTATAGATGGAGCTCTAGAAAGACTTGACCTAAAATATCGATATCAAAGATTCGGTTTAAGAAATACTGTCGAAGGCTCTCCTGATACCTAAAACAGAGGACTAGGAGATTCTACAACAACATAAACGCATGGAAGATCGGGTCAATGGAAGACTGCGCATCAACAATCGCAACAATAAGAAAACTGAAAACCACTCAGAGTAATAAAAACTCAGAGAGGGGTATTACCTGGCCGACAGGATCTTTAATAAAGAGCAAGCGAAGAGAATATATAAACAACATCCTCCTAAAGAAGCTTACAAGAAAATTTTTCAGAGGTAATTAAGATGGAGAGAAAGAAGCTGGGTTTGATAGAAAAGTATTTGACTCTCTGGATCTTCCTTGCGATAATCTTTGGGGTGGCTTTGGGCTACGTTTATCCTGAGATATCAGGCATTTTAGCTATGATGAGTATTGACACTACTTCGATTCCAATAGCGATAGGTTTAATTCTGATGATGTATCCTCCACTTGCAAAGGTTAAATACGAGGAAATGGGGAAGGTATTTCGCAATCTAAAGCTTCTAGGCTTTTCGCTGATGCAAAACTGGATCGTTGGGCCAATAGTGATGTTCCTTCTCGCCATATTTCTGCTCAGAGACATGCCGACAGGTTTCATGATGGGTGTAATCCTCGTCGGCTTGGCGAGATGCATCGCAATGGTCATTGTATGGAACGAACTTGCAGAGGGTGACAGAGAGCTCGCTGTCGGGCTCGTAGCCTTCAACGCCATCTTCCAGATCCTCTTCTACGCAGTATACATCTATATCTTCATAACGTTGGCCCTAACTAATCTTGGTTTGGCTGAAATTGTAAAAGCTGAAGTTAGCATCGTTGATGCTGCAAAGACAGTCTTCATATACTTGGGCATTCCGTTTATCGGCGGTGTTTTAACGAGATATGGAAGCTTCAAGCTCAAGGGTAAGGAGTGGTTCGAGAATGTTTTGGAGCCTAAGATAAGCCCGATAACTCCGATCGCATTGCTTTTCACAATTATCGTAATGTTCTCGCTGAAAGGAGAATACATAGTCGAGCTCCCATACAATGTTTTCCGAGTTGCGATTCCGCTCGCCTTCTACTTCCTCATCATGTGGTTCGTTACGTTCTTCATAGCCTACAGACTAGGTGTAGATTATCCTAAGACTACGGCAGTCTCCTTTACAGCTGCGAGCAACGACTTCGAGCTGGCAATAGCTGTTGCAATAGCGATCTGGGGAATTCAGAGCGAACAGGCTTTTGCCACGGTCATTGGTCCGCTCATTGAAGTTCCTGTGCTCATAAGCCTTGTAAACGTCGCTTTGAAGTTGAGAAAGAAGATTTATGGGATAAATTTAGAGTGAAAACGTGGAAATAAGGGGTCTTCTGCCCTGCATTACGGAGCCGAGCAAGTACAGAGTGATCAGCAGAATAGATGTGGAGAGTCTTAAAGAAGTTCTCCCATACCTTGCTAGAATTTTGCCGAATGTAAGCTAAACGCAAAGGATGAATGGATCAGCCTCAAGAAGGGGTAGATGATTAGCGCCATCTACAGCGACCGTCTACAGCGACCGCTTCGTAACGATGACAATGGTCAATAACAAGGAGGAAGCATTGGAACCTCTGAAGGAGATAGAGAACAAAGCTAAAATTGTATGGGAAAAGAAAAACGAGATAGACATAAGTAAAACGTTACAGAAGAGATTTGTAAGCGTAATGGATGTCTATAATTATCTTCCAAAGACAAACGAAAAAGTGTGCGGAGAGCAAACTTGCATGGTATTTGCCTTGAAGCTTAGCGCTTCATACTTCTCATTTTAAAAACTTAAATTTACTTTATTTAATTCCTATGTTATATCTGGTTGAGGTTGACGGAGTATTGGTTTAGGTATGGTGTTACAGAGGTTTTCGTAGATATAAGTGATGAAGTTAGAGTGGAAAAGCTATCGACAGCATATTCAAATGTAAGATATGATTATAGCGTTATCTCAAAGATATTCGATGAAGTTGCTGAAGAGAAGAATATAGCTATAATCTTTGATTATGCTTCTAATAGAGAGGTCGACCTACTGAAGTCTCTGATCGCCGAGTTTGAGGCTAGAGGTGTAAAAAAGGATAAGCTTAAACTACTTGCTTCTTCTTGGAGGATTAATTCAAAAATTCTAGAGAAAGAGTTAGGAGAAGTCTTGAAACCTTATAGAGATTGCATAGTTTATCCTTGGAGTGAAGATAAAATTGAGTATAGTGGAGTAATGGTCTCTAGAAGCATCATAGATTCAGAGATTAGAATCTATGTATCCTCTATTCTTCCTCATGGCATATTAGGGTACCTATCTATAGGGGATTCTCTCAGACTATCGGGATGGCTTGGTAATGATCTAGTAAAGAATTCTGACTACTGGTTTAAGCTGAGAGATGAATTAAGCCTCATAGGAGTATGTATTGTGGGTGATAGCATTTATCATGGATACTTGTATGAAGTTGAAGATAAATGTCTCAAGGATGCTGAGAGAAAGCATACTCTAAAGATCGAAGATGAAGCAGAGATACTTCTCGTAGATGGAGGAGGGTGGCCATGGGATTCAACTCTTGAGAGCAGCCTCCACATAGTTAACCTAGTATCTAGCGGGGTTAAAGATGGTGGATTGATCGGTTTAATATCTGAATGCAGGGAGGGGCTGGGAAGCAATGTCTTCATAAAATCATTATTTTCGCATAGTTTCGAAGAAGATAGTTTAGGTGTGAAGGCTTTTAGAAAGGTTGTAGACCTATTAAGTAGGAAGAAGCTTGCTTTTGTAACGACTATTCCGAGAAGCGTCTTGGAGAAGGCATTTTATTCAAGAGGTTTCGATACAGTTCAAGACTTGTTAACTTATGGCTTTAGAATGTATAGTAAGCAAGCTTTTGTCAGGATAGTTGATGGATTTACATGGTTGATCAAGTAAGTAAGAGCATGTTTCAGAATAATTCTTCTATATTTTATTATAAGAATCTAAGTGGAACAAATGTTAATATCAACATTCCTATGACTAGCATTATAGCCGTTCTTCTTCCTTTAGAGAGTGGTGAGATCTGGTCTAGTGGAGCTATGTCAGGCGTTCTAGGCATCAGTAGAAGTATGAGGATTGCGAAGAAGAAGTATCCTGTAATAGCTAGTATAGCTACAGAGATATATCCAGCGATTCTATGCTGTCTACTACTTAAGAAGCTTCTAAAAATCCTTCCACCATCAAGCTGCCAAGCTGGGAAGAGGTTTAAAGCTGTTACAAGCATTCCAAGCCATGCTGCGAATCCTACCGTTGTGAATAATGGAACCATGTCTGGTCTACCGAACAACGGACGTGCAAGATAGAAGATTAGAGGAGAAGGTAGGAGTAGCCCGCCTTCTCTCGCAACTTGATCAACTATAATTTCATATTCTGTGGCTGGTATCCATCTAGCCGTCATAAATGATGTAAAAAGTACTCCTATGCTTACTAGGAATCCTGCTATTGGTCCGCTTACACCTATATCGAACATGTCATCTCTATTGATTATCGGGCTTTTCTGGAAGATTAATGCGCCGAAGGTCGGGATCATTGTGGGTATCCCAGGGATAAAATATGGTGGGCTTGACTCCATGTAGTCTATCCTTGCAGATATTTTATGTCCAAGCTCATGTATACCTATTATTGCTATCAAAGCTACTGCGAAGAGTAATCCATCTAGAAATCTATCTATAAATCCTGTCTTACCTGTTATTATCTCGTAAACAGTTGTAGATGATCTCAAGTATCCATCTATAGATATTGTGCCTAATGTTGCTATGAAGAGTATTAAGGGTAGTGCTCGGGACCTCGGTATAGGTAGCTCAACTCTAGGTTTTGGAAATACTCTGACTAGTACTCTACCATCTTCTTTCGTTGCTGTAGGAATTAGATCGTATTGTTTAAGTTCTTTGTAGAGGTTCCTAAACTTTTCTTTTATATCTTCATCATATACTCTGAAGGATAGGATTCCAGCGTCTAGATATACATCTGAAACGGTAAAGTGTCTTGTAACAATAGATTTAACAAGGTCAATATTATCTACATACATATTTATTTCTTCCTTCTGTCTTGGTTACATATGTGCAATCTTTTATTTTAAACTTTTCTCTAAATACTAGTATTAAGTAACCGCTGAAAACAATTTGAAATACATCTTAAATATAAGTTATTAGAGGTTTACTACTGGAGTTTCATCAATTATATTTAAGCGTATAATTTCTTTTTCATCTTCTACTCTTTATCTCATACTTGATCTTCATAAACCTTCAAATCTTAACGTATTCTCTACATTGATTAAAGAAGCTAGCTTCATGTATGAATTTCTCTAAAAGTAGTCTTCATCTATTCTTCTAGAATGTATTGTTAATGATGCTTGGTTAGCTTATTTATATTATCGCAGTCTACGTTTTTCAACCAATAAACAATATTTTTTCCAGGTAACTTGTCTAAGAAATTGCATGTAATTAACTTTATTATTAAAGTATGGTTTTGTTCTCTCGTGTTCATAGTTTAAGGAATATTTAAGAACTAATGCTATACATGTTTTTCTAGAATTGGTGACTTTGGAGGTTAGACCTGATAGGCACTTAATGGTTAGGGAAGCAATGGAAGAAGACTTATTGGCTGTTATGAATATTAACCGTATATGTCTTCCAGAAAATTATACTTATGGATTCTTTGAGACTGTTCTCCGCTCTTATCCTAAGAGTTTTCTAGTTGCTGAAGTAGACAAAAATATAGCTGGATACATCATGTGTAGAGTTGAGAGAATATTCTCAAAATTTCAAAGATTTAAGATATGTAAAGCTGGACACGTAATCTCCATAGCTGTCTTGCCTGAGTATAGAAGGATGGGTATAGCTTCTCTGCTCATGAAGAATGCTATGAAGGTTTTAAGAGAAGTCTATGATTGTAGTGAAGTATTTCTTGAAGTAAGAATCTCAAATAATCCAGCTATAACCCTATATGAAAAACTTGGATTTGTCAAGGTTGACCGTATTAAACAATACTATATAGATGGAGAAGACGCATACCTCATGGCTAAAGAACTAGCATATTCTAAATAATCTATTAAATTAAACTTCTATGTCTCTGTTTTTTCTTGGTACATTAACTATATGGTGGATGAAAAGTAATTAGATATTGTTATATGAAGGAAACTATAATAGGATCTTCAGACTGTTCTAGATGGGTATCTAGGTTGCCGTATAAGAGGAAGAATAGGGGTAGGAGGAAGGGAGATAAAGGAAGTGAACCTACTGTTCAATGTGATAATTGTGGAGCATTTGTTCCGAGGAGTAAGATTCAGAGGGTTACAACTCGTGTCTCACTTGTTAGAGGAGACTTAGCTCGAGAATTGAAGCAGATGGGTGCATATATCGCTGAAAACGTAGTAGTTAAGAATCTATGTATAAGCTGTGCAGTACATTACGGAGTCTTAAAAGTAAGAGCAAGAGAAGAAAGAAGACCAAGACAGTTTCTATAAACCTCTCCCATAAAGAATTCTACCTGTAATATTGGTTAAAGTAAACTATTTTATGAAGGAATATCTTATGTGTTAACATCAACATTATAATGAACTGAATATATGGTTAGTTTAGACTAGTGGATGTTTAGAGTTGATGATATCGGTATCCGTCTTCTAAGTTATGGTCCATGTAGTAGAATTAACGGGGTTGAGATAGATCCAGATATATTAATTGCTCTTGAAGGCTTGGGTACATTTAAAGGTGTAACGATCGAGGAGAGGCTGAATGAGCTTCAAGCTAAGAGTAAGGATCTTAGAGATGTGGCCTCAAGCATGCATCGAGAATCTACTAGACGGGGACATGCTTCTATTACAACATCCTTGATACTACAGTTTGAAGTAAATCCATGTAGTAGGGCTTCAACACTTCTACTTGCAGCACAGACATTCGGTTCATATCTACAAGAATCCCAGAGAAGAAGACAAGTAAACAAAGATGAATTCATCATACCTCCAAAGATAAATGATGATGAGAAGCTATCAAGTCTATACTATGAAGCAGTTGACTATGTATGGAGATGCTATAAGTCTCTAATTGATAGAGGGACGCCTCTAGAAGATGCACGCTACCTACTTCCGATATCCTCTCAAACATCAATATTCGTAACTGGAAGCCTAGAATCGTTCATCTGGCTAATATATTCTTCAGAGAATAGAGATGAGAGATACTTCCCGATAGAGCTGAAGAAGCTTGGAGAATCAATTAAGAAATTAGCTATGAGTATTTCTCCCCTAATTACTTCTGCCCGCCTCTCTTTCAAGCCTCTACACTATGTCTATCCATATCCAGACCTATACAAGACGGAAGACAAGATAATAGAAGAAATAATCAAACGATACCGTGAACCCGACCATCCAATACTGATAGGCTTCAAAGTAGCTGGAGGTATTGAAGACTTCGTAGAAGAAGCATTAAAGAATCCTGAATACATGAATTCTCTAAACCCATTAATATATGCTTCAACTCTTGAACCACTCTCAATAGCTGCATATCATCAATCAATAAGACATAGAACTGTACCAACATCTGTTGAATCAATCTATAACGCTATAGAGAGAGCAGGAGGAAGCATTGAAAAAAATATAATCACTCCACCAACAATAAGATCTAAGGAAGAATCAAGCAAAATATTCAATGAAGCTATCTTTAAACTATTAGAAACTTATTCAACTCTAATAAACGAAGATGTACCTCCGTCAGAGGCCATATACTTGTGCCCTCAAGCAGTAAGAATATACACCGTTAGAACCTATAATGCCTTCAACCTACTGTGGCCCCAAGGATACATAGGTACAAGGACATGTAGCTATGCTCAATGGGAAGAAAGGATGATAGCTTACAGTATATGGAGGAGTATAGAGAAAGTTTCACCGATTATCGGTAGGTTGATGGGAGAGAAGTGTAAACATCTAGGATACTGCCCAGAGAAGAATTGGTGTCAGATAATAAAGAAGTATATTCCAGAATATAATGATGAACAACATAAGAAGATGCTGGAGTAGAATTCTTGAACTAACTAAGAAGAATGAATTTATTCAAGGCTTACAGGCTCAACTACTCTTCCATCGATGATTTTTAACGCTCGAGGAACTACACCGTAGAATCTACATGAGAAGACGGTCTTAAGCTTTCCATTAAAGAGTTCTCCGAAACCTTCTGGATAGGGTTCATGTGCTCTAACAAGCATCTCAAGATTATTCTTCTCCATAAAATTGTTGAATGCTCTCCACCCGAATATCTTAGCTCCTCCACCTCTCCAGCTTGGTGCGAACCATTCAACATCCTCGGATGGATCATTCCACAGTAACTGGAAACCAATACCAGTACGCGGATTCAATTCCCCCTTAGATATACTATTTACTTCATCTATCTTCTCTAATCCTTCAGCAACCCCACCATGTACAGCGAATATCTTCTTATGGATTAAGGCAGAATAGGGTAACTTAGAGAAGAGCCTAGCAAAACATTCATAGAGTTCAGCGTCATATCTATGATATACAAGATCCATGAATCCGTACCATCTATTCATCTCAACTGTCTCATGGTTCCCCCTCAATATTATCAAGTTATCTCTCCAGCTAAGCTTAGATTCTAGAAGCTTAACGATATTCTCCATCTGTCCAGGACCTCTATCAACGTAATCTCCTAGAAAGAGTAGTTTAAGCCCTTCCTTCTCTGCAATCTTTAAAGCATTACTAGTACTCTCCTCATCTCCATGTGTATCTCCAACAACTAGAAAGCTTCCAGAACTTTGGATTATTAACTGGGGCTCACTCTCAAAGATAGGCTCAACAGACTCAATCAAACTCTCAATCTCAATCCTACTCATACACTCTAGAATAGACAGCTCAATCCTATTTAATCAATATATCATAACGTCAAATTTCCGAAAAAATTAATATAATTATTATAGTTATGGATAACCTATTTTTTAAGCACTCTTACGAGGAGGCTGGGTATCTGGGAGGGTAGTTCAGCTACTTCTACTCCTACTTCTCTGAGTACTTTAATCTTGCTTGCTGCATCTCCTACACCCATAGATATTATTGCTCCTGCATGACCCATCCTCTTACCTGGTGGAGCAGTCCTACCAGCAACATAAGCTACTACAGGCTTTTCATATCCCTGCTCAACAATATATCTTGCAGCTCTCTCCTCCATATCTCCACCTATCTCACCTATCAAGACAACAGCGTCTGTTCCATCATCTTCTCTAAACATCTCTAAAGCATCTATGAACGATGTCCCTGGAACAGGGTCTCCACCTATACCTATAGATGTACTCTGACCTATTCCTGCTTTAGTCATAGCGTACGCTATCTCATATGTAAGGGTACCACTTCTAGAAACTATGCCAACGTGACCTTTAGAGAATACATGTCCAGGCATGATGCCAACCTTGGATTCTCCAGGAGAAATTACTCCAGGGCAGTTTGGACCAATAATCGTTACACCATTTATTTTAGCATATCTTACAAACTTCATTGTTTCATGTACTGGGATACCTTCAGTAATCACTACGATAAGGTCTAACCCTGCATCTATAGCTTCATAGACTGCGTCTGCCGTAAATCTTGATGGAACAAAGATTACAGATGTATTCAGTTCTGGATGTCTTCTAACAGCTTCTATAACATTATCATATACTGGTACACCTTCAATAGTTGATCCACCTTTACCTGGTGTTACACCTGCAAGAATCTTCGTCCCATAGCTAAGCATAGCTTTTGTATGAAAGCTTCCTTCTCTACCCGTTATCCCTTGAACTACAACTCTTGTCTCAGAATCTACAAGCACAGTCATCTTCTCCCACCTAGTTCTACAGCCTTCCTAGCTGCTTCATCCATTTCTTCTAGAACATGTATCTTGTTTTCTTCAAGTATTCTTCTTCCTTCTTCTTCATTTGTACCTTTAAGTCTTACAACTATCTCCTTGCTTACACCAGTCTTCTTCAATGCTCCAACTATTCCGTTAGCTACCTCATCGCATCTAGTTATTCCTCCAAGTATGTTGATGAATATTACTTCTGTTTTTGGATGTTGGAGTAGGAGCGTTACAGCTCTTTCGACAAGATCTGCTCTTGCGCCTCCACCTATATCTAGAAAGTTTGCAGGTCTTCCTCCTAGAACATAGACTGAATCCATTGTGGCCATAGTCAACCCTGCACCATTACATAGTATCCCAATATTTCCATCAAGTTCAACATAGCTGAAATTCATCTTTTTAGCTTCAGCTTCATAGTAGCCTAGATCTCTAGTAAACTCACTGGAAAACTCTGGATACTTGTATAAAGCATTATCATCAAGTATTATCTTTGCATCTACAGCTTCTAAGCTGCCTTCAGGTGTTATGGCGAGAGGATTTATCTCAGCAAGCTCGCAACTATAATTCTCGAAGACTCTGTAAAGGTTGATGGTTATTTCTTGAGCTTTCCTAAATGCTTGCTCACTTAATTCGAGAAACCTAGCTGCCTGTCTTGAATGGTAATCTCTAACACCTATTAGCGGGTCTACAACTATCTTAAGTATCTTTTCAGGCTTTGTACGTGCAAGTTCTTCTATATCAACCCCGCCTTCAGGTGAAGCCAAGATCACTGGAGCACCAATACTTCTATCAATGATAATGCTCAGGTATAGTTCTCTCTCAATATCTACAGCTTTAGAAACCATCGCCTTCCTAACTTTCTCACCTTTAATCTCTGATCCAAGCATCTGCTTTGCATAACTATATGCTTCCTGGGGACTGTCTGCAAGCTTAACTCCTCCAGCCTTGCCTCGACCTGCAACTAAGACTTGTGCTTTAACTACAACTCTACCACCTATCTCTTCAGCGGCAGATCGAGCCTCCTCAGGAGTAGACACAACCTTAAACCTTGGCACAGATATACCGAACTGACTAAAGATATTCTTAGCTTCATATTCATATAACTTCATGGTGTCTATATAGTATGAACTACATAATGAATTTTATGCAATCTATCCTAGCCAACGTCGGTAGTTGGCGGGATGAATGAAGCTGGCCAGCATTTAACCGTTGAGGGTTTTCTTAAATCTTTGGTTTAACATATATCTTTCCTCCTAGGATTGTATTGTTTGGTATTAGTACTTTTACACCATCCTGCTTCATAATCACTGTGAATAATGTTGAAACATCTTCCACTATACCTTCTTCTCCACCTAAGATCACATGGTCTCCAATCCTAACTGGTCTAACTAATAAGAGGAATAGTCCAGCAATCGCCTGCCCTAGTACTTGCTGTGAAGCGAATCCTATAACCATCCCTATGAAGCCTCCGAGAGCTACTCCAGCTGCACCTCCAGCTACGCCGCCCGCTATAGCGGCAACTAAAGCTCCTATACCTATAATCTTTATTATGTTTCTAATTGCAGCTGATGTTGCATGCTCGTATTTTGCTCTCATAGTCCAGTAGAAGAAGACTGCGATACCGTTGACGATCATGTATCCGAATCCAACTGCGAGTAGTATCTGAATATACCCGATGTAATCTCTGATGTTTACCTCAAAAGTTGGTAGTAGATCATTGAAGAGCCACTGGGTAGCTGCAGCGACAGCGACATACAATACAATGTATAGAACAATCTTAAAGGTGGATGATGCTGTCTTCTTAGCGATCTCGGCTTTAGTTAACTCTTGTAGAATTTGATTCATAACCATCACCTCATTCAAAAGAGTAAATCAAACATTATCTCGAGGATGAAAGCTATAAAGTTTACTAGTTCTACATGAAGACTTCTTACAACTTATCAACTTAAGATATTTGTAGAATATCTTTATATTCTAATCTCTCCTCCTTGATGAATGATAGCTTTGAAGTTAGAGAGTGTTCTCGATAGAGTTAAGGTTTACTATTCTGTGACTAAGCCGAGGATTTGGTATCTACTAGCATATACGGCTTTCGGTGGATATGTCGCAGGTTCAGGAGCAGCTGTAGATTGGGTTAAAGCATTGATAGCTACTTTATCGGTTGTATTAGCATCTGCGGGATCTGAGGCGATAGCGAATTTTATCGAGAAAGATGTTGATGCATTAATGGAGAGAACAAAAAATAGACCATTGCCGTCTGGAAAGATTAAGCCTGAATGGAAAGCATTAATGTTAGGTTTCATATTAACTGGGCTAGGAGTATATCTAGCATATACTATTAATTTACTAGCATTAGTCTTCATCTTGATCGGAGTAATAGATTATCTAGTGATATACATAATGTTATCAAAGAAGAAGACGCCTCTAAACATTATACTTGGAAGTGTAGCTGGTGGAGCACCAACAATGGTTGGATATGTTTCAGCTTCTAACCAGATAACCTTGGACTCGATAATTCTTGCAGGAGTAGTCGTTTTATGGATTCCAAGCCATATATGGAGTCTAGCCTTAAGATATAAAGAAGACTACATGAGAGCAGGCATACCTATGCTCCCCGTAGTTATTAGTGAAAATAAAGCAATAAGATGCATCTCATCTACAGCAATCATATTGATAATCTTCTCGATCTCAGTGTACTTCATCAATCCATTAAAATATGGATATCTATACCTAGCTACAGCATCAATCTCTGGCTTAATCCTACTGTATCTAGCCCTCAAACTAATCTATGCTCCGAGCAAAAAGTTAGCATGGAAAATGTTTAAGTATACATCCCCCCATCTCGCAGTAATCTTTACAGCGATAATAATCGAGTCAATAATAGCATAGCGAGATCAAGATCTAAAAATGGTTAAGATGGATAATGTTTTATTTAACCTAATATTAGTTGATAGTGTAACCAAAGGGTCGTGAAGAAATGATAGAAGATAAATCTAGTAAGAAGATTGGCTTCCATCTAGTAGAGAATACTTGGGATACATTGAAGAAGGAGATGAGTAGAATAATTGGAGAAGAAGAAGCAGTTCTACTAACTATTTTTAGATTTTCTTCTCCATCCATGAAAGGAGAAGAGGAGGATGAAGAAAAAGAAGCATATATTGAGACAGCATTTGTGAAGAATTTAAAGAATACTGTAAAGAAGATTAAAGAGAAATTTAAAGCTGAGCCACATATGCATCTTCATTCAAACCATGGTTCAGTAACCTTCTTAATAGCCTCTCCTGGAGAGCTTCTAGTAGATAATCTTAGAGGTATGGTGATAGAAGCATCTACATGTGAGGAATGTATTTTAAATTATTTAGAAGGTGAGGTAAGACTAGGAGAAGAAGTAGCTACTTTATTCTATGGATCTTCACAGAATGTTACCTTTATCCTTCCAGCAGCTGATGGTAGAAAGCTTCAAATCATTGAAGCAGTTATATCAATCTGAGCTTTTCACCGAATCTTTCTGAGAAAACGATCTCGATTAACTTCTTTCTATTCTTCAAGCCTTTTATCTTTCTCGTAGGGTAGCCGAAGCCTATTACTGCAGCTACTGTTAGATTCTCAGGAATTCCATATTCTTTTTTCATTTCTCTTTCTCTTACCCCTGTGTATATGCATGACCCTACACCCATACTCCATGCTGTAAGCTGCATGTTCTGGATAGCTCTACCTGCATCTACTAAGTGGAATGGATATTTAGGATCTGTTAAAACTATGATTGCGAAATCTGCCCCAGCCACCCATTTACCGGTAGTGCTTAATTCTGCAAGTTTCTTTATATTGTTTTTATCTTCTACTAGTATGAACCTCCAATGTTGTAGATTTAATCCTGTCGGAGACATTCTAGCAGCTTCTAGAATCTTAAGTTTCACATCATCTGGGACACTCTCACTAGAATATTCTCTAACCTCTATTCTAGATAATATTGCATCAAAAACCTCCATGAAAAATACTAGTACAGGATGCCTTAAAAATATTTTTATAATTCCTAGATGTTAAGCACCCGTCTGAATTTATGATTTATCTTCAAGTACTCTCCTATAGTACTGTTTTACTGACTTACCTGTTTTCTTCTCCCATTCTTCTATTGGTATTCCGTATAATCTCTGGACTCTGTCTCTATACCATTCAGGTATAACGTTAAATGCACAGAAGGGTATTATTCTTCCATCAGGCATCAGGTAATGTATGCCACATCTCATAACTCTCTCAACATCATAGTTGTACTTGTCTTGGAAATGCATCATACCTATGAATAGGCTTTTCCTATGCCAGTCTCCGACACTCTTATAATCATGCTTAATTATCATCTCATATATCATTCTCTTAACGTTTACTCCTTGAGGCTGCTTATCTACATTAATGTATTTTCCGAAGTCCCATAGTATTTTAGCAGCAGTTATAAGCTTACTCTTACCAGACTCTATTTCTTCAGCTCTATCTTGTAGATATTTTATCAATCCATCAATGTCTATGAATTGAGTTATTGGCACTAGTTTATCACCATCTTTGAATACATATGTCCCTGCACCACATGCAAAATGTGTTGAAAGCTCATATTTAGGAGATTTGACTAATGCCTCAATGATGTGTGTAAGCGGTGTGCATGCTGGAACAGGGAACCATGCATCTCTAGATATCTCACCATTAGTCTGCTCCTCAATCTTAATTATACAATCAGGTATAGTTATTCTATATTTTTCTCTCTCTTTACTTGTTAATCTACCTGTTAACGATACAGGCTGGAAGTTAACAGACCTTATGACATCAATATTCTTAAAGCCGAATCTAATAATGTCTCCAAGCTCGTGGTCGTTGACCCCACGGATTATTGTGGGAACTAGAACTATACCTACCTCCAGCTTTCTAGCATTCTCAATAACCTTAGGTGCTTCCCAATGATTCTTCGGGTTAGTCCTAGATGTAACGCCATCAAAGCTAAGATATAGATTGCTTACACCTGCCTCCTTAACCTTCTTGAAGAACTCGAAGTCGTATGAAAGCCTAATACCGTTAGTATTAAGCTGGACATGGTCGACACCCTCCTCTTTTATGACTTTAATAATCTCTGGCAGATCATCTCTTAGCGTGGGCTCACCTCCAGTAAGCTGTATAGAGTTCCCCGCAACAGGATACTCTCTTCTAAGAACTCTAACCATCTCTCTAATCTGTTCAATAGAAGGCTCATAAACGTATCCAGCACGTTCGGCGAAGAAGAAACAATACCAGCAATATAGGTCGCATCGATTTGTTACGACGAGGTTCGCCAAAGCTGTATGGCTTAGATGTCCTGGGCAGAGACCGCAGTTGGCTGGACATGAATATCCAACTATGTTTATGTTCGTGCTTCCTGTGCCTTTACCATCGTGAGAATATTTACTGAATCTCTTGTAGATCTCTGCATCACCATAGTATACTTCGACGACTTCACCATGTATAGGACATTCCTTCTCTAAGAAGATTTTACCACTTCTTTCTACGATCTCAGCTGGAATAACCATGTTACATTCAGGGCAGATGCTAAAAGTAGTCTTCAAAACATTTCTAACCTCACTTACCCCGCTTACAGTCTGCCTCGACATCGTCCATCGACTGCTTGAAACATGCTCAGCATTTAATTAAAACATTTCCAAACTAACTCTAGTCAGAAAGTTAAGCATAGAAGTGTGTCGGGAAAGACTCAATAAATGAGCTACTTAAATTTAAAAATCAAAATCTAAATACAACCATAACATAAACATTAAGTGAGGCTGCTGTAACCCGCGGTAGCTCAGCCTGGTAGAGCGTCCGGCTGTAGCCATGCCCATGTTGGTATGGTCACAGTGGCC
This sequence comes from Candidatus Geocrenenecus sp. JGI 0000106-J15, assembly GCA_000405685.1. Lineage (GTDB taxonomy): Archaea > Thermoproteota > Nitrososphaeria_A > Caldarchaeales > Wolframiiraptoraceae > Geocrenenecus. The sequence goes on from ASPF01000025.1 coordinate 19,475, forward strand.
AGGCTGACAGAAACCGGATGGTCGCAGGTTCAAATCCTGCCCGCGGGATATTTCTATCCTAGTTTATATTGTTTTACCAAAGTTCTGGGTTCTTACTGTATCTTATCTTTTCTCGTGGGTCGTTGTTGAGCCTCCATAATCCTTTGTATGCATTTAGTATGATTATTTCTAATTCTCCTATTACGAAATCGCTTAGTAAGACTTCTCTTTCAATCGGTGATATAACTACATCGACTGGTAGCTCATCTGATTTAGTATCTTCTTCAACTAACTGTATAGTTGAGCCATGTTTAACTGTATAGAATCTTATAGGTCCACCTGCAGTATCATATACTGATTCTACTACATCGTTTGGTGGAGGCCATAAGCCTAGGTTTTCAGCTAGCTTGATTGGTATTATTATTTCAGGTGATGTTCCAATGTATCCCGTGTTTAAGAGAGAGCTTGTCTCTATTATTTCTCCTACTTTGAATCCTTTTAGACTCTTAATCCTCACTCTTACCCTTATAGGCATTCTTTGAATCCTCCACGACCTTTCTTAGAATCTCTATACTATAGACTCTACCAATACGTCTATAGGAGACAAGTTTTACAAAACCTATCTTCGAATTCTCCAATCCAAGAATCAACCAGTCTAAACACTATATAAGTCTTTTAGAAAATCACTATTAACATAATTTTCTAAACCAATATCGATATATGTTAAATAGACGTATGTAGACATATGGATGATAGACGTGTCTTCATGGTTTATTTCTAAGAAAATTAGTTTGGCTGTCTTAGTAATTATCGTTGCTGGCTTACTTTCTACATATCTTTACTTTGTCATCTTCTATCCTATGCTTACATCGACGTTGCCTACTTCCGCGACAGTGACAGTTAATCCATCATTAGTCAGCTTAGAATTAGAGATTACGAGTAGTGAAGGCATGAGAGAATTTAAAGATATAGCTATCATAGAGGTGGATGATGTTGATTCTTTATTGTTTAGAATTGTTGATTCAAGAGTTGAGAAGCTAGAATCTTTAAGCTTATCAGGAAGAGTTAGGCTTGAATCAGGTGAGAAAACATATGAGATTAGTATGCCATGTATTCTTTTCCCTGCTTCTTCATGTCCAAGAATAACAATGATTATACCTGGATATGATGCGCCTTTAACCATAGAATCTGGGAGATACCTCTTAACATTCGAGCTTAGTTGGAGAGAAGCCAGAGATAGTGGAAAGGTAAGCTTAATGTTGTCGCCTAGGGCTTACGATGCATCCATGATAAGTTTAGGGTCTCGTGAACCAGGAGATACGTCGAACTGGGTTACAGCAGAGGGTTCAACGAGATCTTATACTCTCCTCGTTGATAAGGTAGAAGCTATTACGGATGATTTGGGATTCGGTGAATTTAAAGCATATGTATGGGTCTTCCAAACTGTCGGAGATGATGTGAAGATGTTTAGATTAGAGTTAACCTCGATTGAATCTGGAATTGTTAAAGCGGTCTTAGACGTACCAGTTGAGAAGAAGGAAATATACTATCATGTGATGCTGGCTGTCAAGGCTAGACCTGGAAGTTATGAATTAAGCATTAAACATCCTATCCAACTATCTATAGATCTTAGAGTTAGAGAAGGTTAGAGTTCTCTTAGAACATGCATGGATAGTTGACTCAGTATTTTATACATGAATCTTCTTCCACATTTCTCTAGCTAATTCTCCATCATACTTAAAGAAATGGAGGAGTTCTTCTGCTTCTATTCTTCTCTGCTGATGTTCTTCTAGGAATGATGTAACCTTCTCGATTAATATATTCTTCATCTCTCCACTAAGGATTTTTCCTGATCTATAATCTTCCTCGAGCTTCTTAACCTTAGAATCATCAGGCTCAAAGAAGAAGTGGAGCCACTGGAAGGCAACATCTACTTCAGGATTTCCGCCTAGCTTTCTATGAAGTTCAACTGTTGGCTGACCTCCAGAATATGCTAGCCAGATCTTTTTCCTGATGGTCTTAGCATCGTCGTGGAGATATATTGCAGACTCAGGCTTACTTGCACTCATCTTTCCAGTAGGCCCAGTTAATGGGGGGAGAAACTTACTATGTATTGCAGCTGTCTTATAGTATCCGAGAGATTCAGCTATATCTCTCTGTATCCTCCAGTATGGATCTTGGTCGATTGCCGCAGGAATTAAGCATCTCTTCTTCTCGAATAGTGCTGGAACGATCTGTAATGCTGGATAGAAGATTAAGCCAATATTTGTTTCATGGGTAAATCCGAAGACTGCTCTAACCCAGCTAAAGTTAATCTTTCTAGCAACTTTAAGAGCTATCGGATACATATTCTTAACATATTCAGTATCTTGGAAGATGAATGTTCTATCAGGATCGAATCCAACAGCGATGATGTCTAATGCATTCTCATAAGACCACTTGATGGTATCTTCTAAAGTTAATCCTCTACTCTCTTCTAGATATTTTTCATCATCTGTTAACTGGATATAGACATTTACCTTAAACCTATCCTGTAGCCATTTAGTGAAATAGAATGGAATGATATGCCCTATATGCATCGGCCCGCTTGGTCCTCTCCCAGTATATAGGAAGAATCCTCTATCGCTCTCCCAGTCATCGAGAACTTTATCTAGATCTCTGTGGGAGAAGAATATCCTCCGTCTTAATAGATGGTGATTTTCCCCGGCTGATTTTATAAATCTCTCCATTAATTTATCATCTATTATGTTTGTCCCGAATCTTTCTACAAGCTTAATATAGTCTACTTCTCCTTCAACTACCCATGGAGTTACTGTAAAGTCTTCTCTATTACTTGAACCAAAGATATTCACCCATCTTCTTCCCCTCTAAACTATCTAAAACTTGTTAATAAGCTTCTTCTAAAACCTTCACTATGAAGTCATCTCAAAACTGTTTAGGCTTCTCTTTCCCGGCTTTCTTTATGGAGTTATTTGAGCTTAGTGATTTTGAGTAGGAGATCATTAAGCATCTACTACCTCCTAAGTCTAGGGTTGGTAGGACTAGGGCTAATGATAGGATAGTCTTGAACGGTATACTAGACATACCTACTATTGGTAGGAAGCAGTAACCTACAATACTGAGCTATATAAGAAGATGAGAAGCGCTGTAGATAGATTCTTCGGATGGCGAAAATCATTTAGAAGAATAATTATAAGGTATGAGGGGCCAGCATCAACATACAAAGCTGTATGTAAAATGCTAAACCAAGAATCTTAAGCTCCAGAGGAGCTTTATTCTTCTTAAAAATGTCTATGCCCTCAACGAGAGACGTAGTATCAACATGAGAGAAGTCACAACAGGAAGATGTATAAACCTTACATTGCTACGTCCGATTAGGAGGAATATTAATATAGGACCGGGGCCATGGTTCACTGTTTAAGATTGAGAAAAGTAGTCCAAGTTTTCTTGGTACTCTCGATTTTTGCAACTCTGATCTTAAGTGCGATAAGCGATGAATATGGTCCTCCTATGCCGAGCGACGATTTTATAGAGAACGCCGCCGAAGAGTACTTCCTCGAATTAAAACAACCAAAATTTTCACCTGAAGACGAAGAATTATATGCTGGTCTCGTAGGTTATGAGATTAGGAGAGTTCATAATGTAACTCAAGTGTCATCACCTCGACCGAAGGTTTGTATCTACAATGAGGTTCTTTTTATTGGACACTGGGAAGAAGGCTCGTATGGTGCGGAAGTATATGGAGACAGACCTATCGGATCGCTTGACCGTTTTTACGATTCGAATGAAGGAGATTATTATTGGAAATTCTCTATGGTAGGTGTAGTTGCTTCTGGATACTCAAACATGGGTTTTAAGCCAGGATGGTTTATCAACCCAGATTGGGGGGATAAGGTTTATGCGTGGTGGTGCTATTCCAAGGATTCGGACGGTAGTGAAGACGATGGCTCTTATGATGGTGAAGATGGTAGCTCTTATGACGGTGAAGACAGTGTATCAGACGACTTCCCCCTCGAGATTATTGTGGGTCTCACTGTACTTGTTACGGTGATCGCTGGAGTAGGTCTTTTCGTGATATCCCTAGTTTCAGGGAAGAAGACAGGCTCCATGACAAAAACCCAGATTCACCCGCCGCCACCTCCACCACCATTCTCAGCCGAAGCGGCTCCCCAAGTACAACTTGCAGAACAACCGTATTCAGAGATCGACCCTGACGTCAAGAGATGGATAGAGAATATCCCTGTGTACCCTGGCTACTGGTATGTCACGCCTGACGGCAAATATGTGACTAACACGATAAATCCTGACTACACGATACCTGTTGAGTGGGTAAAAGGTACATCAACTGAACCACTAGCAGAGCTATTCTCCACACCAGTCCCCAATATGCAGCATAGAGTGTTTTCAAGCAGAATAACGGCATTGATAAAACGCAATAACCCTGAGCTCCTCGACAAACTTACTCTAGGCTCATGGCGTAAGCTTGACGGAGACCAGCAGAGGAGTGTCTTGGAGAAGTTTGCAGACAATCTAGCGGAGCAAGTGGGGATGCCACAGATAAAAGTAGAACTCGATCCCGAGTTAGATTATGGTGCCGCATATGACTGGAATTCCAAGCCTCCGAGAATTCTTATCAATCCTAAATCTATGAACTGTCCAGCTGAGGCGATCCGAGTCGTCACCCATGAGTTCCAGCATTATGTCCAACATACCGCCCCTGAGAAGATAGTCGGCGGCACACCAGAATACATAGACGCATTAAAGAAGAATTGTGATAATTATATCCATCACAGTGATGATCCTGTACGCTATGCGGGTCAGCTTTGGGAAAGGGATGCAGAAAACATGGCCAGAATAATGCGAGAGAAGATCAACAAGGCGGCATATCGGCAGAAGCTTGAAGAGCTTGTTGAGGTTGTATGGGGTAAGGAAGGGCTTGAAATTCTCAATAAGCTCAACAAAACAGAAGCTGAGAAAAAGCTCGATAAAATTTTTGACACTGTTTTCGGTAAGGAAGGGGCCGATATTCTTCCCAGACAGCATCCTTCAAAGAAAGGGCGTAGCAGGTGATATCATGCAGGCAAACCAGATCCCTTCATGGGTTCCTGAAAAGTCGAGGAAACTGATCTGGAAGATAGCATCTGCGCTTAAAGAGCTTGGATACAGCGAGGGACCCATGCTCTGGGACGCTGCAAGACGTATGGCCATTACGCCAGCCCTGACCGAAGACATGTTTGCATACATCGCAGCTGGAAAGCCGAAAGTTGAAGCGGGACAGCCGAGTCCCCGCATGCTCTCGAGACAACTTCCAGGAAACTACACAGTAGCATCCCTCATGCTAGATCTTGGACTGAGCCCTGCAGGCGCCTTCCTACTAGGTGCAGAACTAGTAAACAATACTCCAGCCGCCTTAAAGATGATAGAGAAAATGATCGAGGAAGGTTACTGCATAATGCTTCCAGACGGAAAGAGAGCTCTAGTCTATCCACCAATCTCAGAAAAATATCCGTCATGTCCTAACTGCGGCATGAGATGGATAAGGAAATATGAGAACTGCCCCACATGCGGATACAACGAGAAATACAAGCAGATCGACCTCGGCCAGCTTCCAGAAAGTGTAAAAGAGATGATCAGAAAAGAGCTATTGGGGGATATAAGTAAAGGCCCAGACCAGACAGAGAAATGCCCCTCTTGCGGTGCACCCATAAAAGCTGGGGATAAAATCTGTGAGACCTGCGGTGCGACGGTTAAGCAACCTGTCCAGCGAAGATCCGCACCTCGATTCTGCGAAAAATGTGGAGCAAAGCTACGGAAGGGTGCAAGATTCTGTGAAATGTGTGGTGCGCCTGTCCGTGCCTAGAAAGCATTCAGTGTAGACCAGCTACTTCACGTTAATCTTTACGCTCTGAGTATATTTTTCAACCAGCCAACAGCAGCTGGATATCTAGCATTAATGGCAGGTATAGAAACTGGTCTTAAATGTATCTTAGATGTGTATATCATTTCATATTTTTATGTTAATCTTCTCTGTGACTACGGGGATATCTATAATACTTAAGGCTGTAATAGATCCTTTGACCGGGATAAGTGGTAGGTCATGGATGATGCTGGATTAGATGCTTTAAGAAGAGCTGGTAGGATAGCAAGGAAAGTTAGAGAAAAATCTCTAAGTATTGTTAGAGAAGGTGTAAGCTTGATCGATGTATGTAGTCTTCTTGAAGGGTTGATTCTAGATGAAGGTGCTAAGCCAGCTTTCCCATGTAATATCTGTATAAACGATGTAGCTGCACATTATACACCTACAATAGGAGATAGATCAATAATTCCTCCTAGATCTCTTGTTAAAATAGATATAGGTGTATGCGTTGATGGTTATATCGCTGATACTGCTATAACTATATCCCTGGATTCATATTTACAGCCAATAGTTGAAGCAGTTAACACTGCATTACTTGAAGCTGTGAAGATCATTAAACCTGGTGTGCAAACCTCTACTATAGGAGGGGTTATCCAGCGTGTTATCACTAGTAGAGGATTTAAACCTATAAGGAATCTAACAGGTCATGAGATTACTAGATATAATCTACATGCAGGTCTCTCTATACCTAATATCCAGATAGCGAGAGGTGAGAAGCTCGAATTAAACCATGTATACGCTATAGAGCCTTTTGCAACAATGAGTGATGGTGGAGGAGAAGTAGTCTCATCAAATACTACTACGATCTATAGATTAAATGTTGGAAAGTTTAAACTTGAGAAGCTTGAAGAAGAAAGAAAGCTTCTAGAATTCATCTATGAAAGATTCAACGGTCTACCATATACGCCTAGATGGATACCTGACTTCGAGAAGCTTAGTAAAATACATGATAAGATTGTTAGGCTGGGAAAGATCTATTCATATCCTGTATTAGTTGAAAGAAAAGGTAGGCCTGTATCTCAAGCTGAGCATACAGTAATAGTCACAGAAAAAGGATGTGAGGTCATTACCTAGACAATTGAACCTTTCTCCCCTAAACCTAGAACTTGTCGATCATAGAAATAAGTAGATTTAGCTATTCTTGTTTTTCTAGGATAGCCCACTTAACTCCTTTTCCTAAATGCTTCGTCTTCTCCCAGAAAACTTCTTTAAATATTTCTTGGTAGAATGCTCTTAATGCTGCGAGCGGCATCATAAAATTCATGTAGTATATCATGTGAGGGATATACTTAACCAAAGTTTTCGCCGTGCCTATTTTTTCCAATATTGCTCCAGCTATCCATGTGTAATAGTAGATAACATTAAAAGAGAGAGGAAGTATTACCCACCATGGGAAAAGGTCTACTGTTAGTTTAAAAGGAACTATACCCAGATATTCAAGTGACCAGTATATCGTCATACTGTATGCAACCCAATTTAAGACAACGATTAATGGAGCGATAAGCATAAAGATTATAGATAAAGTATTGATGAACCCTATCCTCCTTGTTACCGAAGGTACAGAAAGCATAATTAGATATTTTATGAGACTCTGTATCCACCCTCTAAACCATCTAGTTCTCTGTCTTAGCCAAGCCTTGAAATTTGTAGGAGCTTCTTCCCAATGTCTTGCATCTATGACTATCGTCCTCCTCTTAGATAGATAGAATCTTATTGCTACCTCGGCGTCTTCAGCTAGATTTAATGGATCCCATCTACCGATTTCTCTTATCAGAGATGCTTTAAAGTAGTTTCCAGTCCCACCTAATGGTGTGTATAAACCTAGTTTTGATCTTCCATTAAGCATCACCCTAAACCATCCTGCATACTCCATTGAAAACATCTTCGTTATCCAGTTATCTTCTTGGTTACTTATACGTAGGATTACCTGTACAGATTCTATGTTGTAGTTCTCAATTGCAGATGCAACCTTCAAGAATGTATCATGCTCAGGTATATCTTCTACATCTATGATACCTATTATTTCCCCTGTACATAGAGAGAGTGAATCGTTTAATGCACTAGGCTTTGTGGCGAAGTATGCTCTCCTAACCAATGGTTTAACATTTCTTGGGTAGAGCTGAGAGTACCATGTTGCTATTCTCTCTCCTACAGGATCCTCTGTTACAATTACTATTTCCTTGCTATCTCTCGGATATTCTATATGGTTTAAGCAGACATCAATCGTTCTAGAAAGGATCGGCTCATCCCTGGCTGGTAGTATGAGAGAAATCTTAGAATGTCTCCGTGGATTTACTCCAGGATTAAAAGGTCTCTTTAACCCATATGTTATAATTATGATGTGGTAAACTCCCCATAAAGTGTAGATTAATGTGAGGCTATAAGCAATAAATAGGAGTGATGGTTTAGGGAGTATAATTAAGGCTAATAGTAGTATCGAGACAGAGGCTAAGAAGACTATGGGTCTAGTTCTCATCATTCATAACTACACTATGTAGAGAGGTAAGCTCTCGTATAATCTTATCTTTCGAACTCTCTAAATCATCTATTTTTATTATTTTAATCTTCTCTGGATTCAGTATCTTCTCAAGCTCAGGTTTAAAATCAGAAGGTAAAATTAAGAACATAATTGAGTTTGGTACGTCTACAGCTTCGATCACCATCATGAATGGGTATCTCTCATCTATTTCTCCACTTAAGCCAAATTCTACAATTATAGATGGGCTACCATCAATAAATATCGGTATGGTGTATGTTGTTCCACTTATACCTTTAACGTGCTTAAATCCTTCAGCTCTTAGACCATGTAATGTAAGTTCTCTAACTAAGTCTTCTACAACATTATAGATTGGCAGTAGCTTCTTAATCTCATTCGATAACTTGTAGATTGGATATTTCTTAATCGTTAATTCATCTACTTTATTTTTATGTCCTTTCTCACAGATTAACCAGATTAACGGTATCTGGAAGATCGATCTACAATCTCTGCAGATATAGCCGAAGCCTGGTCTACCATAATCGATCCCAACTCTCTTTAATTCTTTCCCACATTTTGGGCATCTATACAGCCTCGACTGGCTCTGCATAAATTCTTCTTCTGAACCCATATAGTTACAATCATAGTGTACCATTAACTCTTTCTTCTCAATGTTGTTTGAGCTGCAGTCAGGGCAGACTATCAATGGTCGGATGCAGACATCCTCACATATATTGCATGCTGGTAGAGAAACATCTTTCACTACTTCTATGTAGCCTCTTTCTAGATAGTATTTCATCTTCTCCTCGGGTACTTCTATACCGAATAAGTCATAAACTACACCCAGCCCTTGCCTAATCTCTGGTTTAAACTCTACATCCCTATTTTCAGTTGTCGCTCTATATGCTGATGAAAAGAAATGCTTATCGAGAGACTCCGCCCAATGGTATATCTTTGATACCTCCAAATATAAGATACAATATGCTAAGACATATAAATTCTTAACGCTACCTTACAATATTGTTTTTACTTTTCTGCACCAGAGTAGCGGATGACTGCAAAAATGTTAATTATAAAATAGTGTTTAGATGCGCCTCTTTGCAGATCTGTAATTCTTGGAGATACTATTTCTCTCTTTCTTTTAGTTGTCTATCTTCCACGTATATTCCTGTTATAAACATCTTGCTTGAACCGCATTTCGGGCATTTCTCTTCTACTTCTTTGAAGACATAGTCTCCGTCTCTAAATGGTCTAGAGTTCTCAGTATTACATGAGAAGCACGTTAGATGCGTTAACGGCTGGATAAATTCTCTAAATTGCGGTCTCTGTGGAAACATTACCCATACACTCTCTACATAGACAGACTTGGCTACTAATATACTTTGGATTATGCTCTTTTATAAAGTGGTTAAAAATGTCTATGTTATTCCTATTCCTACTGAGTTTCCTATTCCTGCAACGATAACCGTGCCTCCTTCCTCTATCTTCTCTGTGATTATC
>ASPF01000026.1 GCA_000405685.1 Candidatus Geocrenenecus sp. JGI 0000106-J15
GCTGCACCTACAAATGGTCTTCCCTCTCTATCTTCATTGTATCCAGGACCGAGACCGATCAACATTATCTTAGCATCTGTTGGTCTTCACCGAATACAGGCTTGTTCCTATTCTCCCATAATGGGCACTTTCTACATTCTTCAACTATCTTCCGTAGACGCTCCAACTCTAAACTCAAGGATCAAACCTCAGAATACTATTATGTTACCTTCTAGAATAATGCTTTCATGCATGAGACCGTATTAAATCTTTTTCCATAATCTTTGATAGTGTCCAGATAAGCATTTCATTCACCCCTTCCTATCTTTATGGTTTAGTAGTATAGTGTGAATAATTTTATGTATAGTTCCCAGCATACTATCGACCTTCTAAACCTCTCACTTCCGTTGAGAGGGTTAGATGTTATATTGTTGAAGAATAGATAAGACCTCGCCCCTATCAACATCTATAGCGGCGTAGACCCAGTATTGCAGGCTGTTGACTTTAATGCGTGTCTCATCCAATGCTATGAGCCTTCTATGAATCTTAGATGGCTTAACATTGACCTTCTCACGAACTTCCTAACCCACTTTCATACAGCTGTCTTAGAAAACTTATTGCTTATGTTTGATTTTCCTTTCTAAGTTTTCCATGTAGTGTTGACTTCTACTTCTGAGAACAATGCCATTTGATTAGCTTCTCCTAAGCGTTCGATTAGGTATGAAAGCTATCCTACTACATGTTACTAGTTTTACTAGACAGTCGAAGAAGTACAAGTTTTTGATCAAACAACAATTATGAAAACCTGAATAAAGCAGGCTATTTATCCGGTAAAGATTAATTTTGGAAGCAGGAGTAACGATAAATAGATGATTAAGCTTATTTGGTTCAGTGTATTCGAAGAAATGAGGTGGAGTAGTTTTAGTGTTTCCACTTTCGGACATCTCTCAAGCTTTAAATTTAACTGTAGCTCATGATAGTAAGGATGTTTCCAAGCTTTAGAGAGATAGATGAAACTATTAGAAAGATGTACATAGACGATGTTGCATCTCTTGAATTTTCCGAGAAGAAAATGCTATATCTACTGTTATGGATTTATCTATCTGAGAATAAGATAGAGGTTAATGCTACCCACATTGAAGAGCTATATAACTCAACTGATTGTTATCGAGTCCTCGATAAACTTGTAAGTAAAAAATTGGTTGAGAAGATACAGCGGCAAGGCTTAAGGAATGTATTGTATAAGTTAACTGATAGAGGTTTACACGTTATAAGATACTTGTTCTTGGAGATAGAGAAGAAGAAAACATCATTGATCAACAAACTCTCTCCGCAAATCATTAAACCTATTAAAAGCTCAGATATTACTGGAGGGGATAGTGCAGAATCCTACGCTATTGCCCGCTCCCTAGCTAAGGCGTGTATCGAATCCCTGCCTCCCGAGAAGCTGATGAATATAACCTCAATAGATGAAGACCGCCTGCTTAAAGAGTGTCAAAACCGCTTAGTAGAACTGAAAGGAGACTCCCAGTTAAAATTCATCTTAAAGAAGAATCTCATAGAAGACATACTAAGCAAAGCAGAATCGATTAATCCCTATCGTGAAGTTGCCTCGAAAATAATCTCAACATCATTAGGTTCAATGCTTACTGAGGCATCTCTTTATATTAGATCTAAGAAGTTGTGGAGACTATACAAAATAGGTAAGATGATCTTAAAATCTTGGGTAAAAACATTAATACTTCTCGGAGCTTTACTTATCATAGCAATAATTATCATCCACTTTATGCTCCTTAACCTCCCCTCCTAATAATAGGAGGTTTTTGAGCTCGCTTAATTCATCACTAAGAAATTCACTCAGACCTAGAATATGTAATACGACACTCAGAGTCAAATTTTTCAAAGTATTGCTCAGAGGATAGCTCAGAATGCCTTAGAGTATCTCTACAGATTAGACAAGATTAGATAAAAATTTAGGTCGAAACAGAAATTCTTGTAGAATTGAGGCGATGATAAGCTGACCATGAAATCAGTGAATTGGATTTTACCCAAAAATATTGTACCTCAACATATGATTACCTTGTTTGCTCGGAAACCTGAAACTCGAACAATTCTTCTATTTGCTGTAACTGATGAAGGGAAGCTGCTCAAGAAGCTTGAATATACTATCCAGGATGAGAAAGGTAGGTTGCGTTGGCCTAAATTATCACCAGGCATAAGTCATATGAAGAGTGTTCTTCGTAGAGTTCTGAGAAAAGGTTCTACTGAAGTAAGAGTGATCAAGATACCGGTATCGAAGGCCAAGCTCGTAGAATGTCTTAGAAGTGAGAAAATATGTTTTAAGTGGAAGACATATACCACTCGCAAGCATCTTGTTAACTTCCTAATACTTCTTAGAGGGGGTATGAGAATCGTATTGGATGTAGCCTATCCATATGAAAACGTTGATGAACAAGAGAGATTAATATCGGAGAGGAAGAAATACCTACTAGATAATGGATATCTCTACTACTGGGTAACAGTCAATCAACTATATCTAAAATTCTATAACATCACTAAAATACTTAAGAATATAATTAAGAGGGAAGAGGTAAGACCGCCTGGCCCATTGATGGATATAGTAAGATTAGAGGAGACCAGCATCCCCATAGAATTCTTATTAAGGCTCGAAGTAAAAGAGTCAGCTCCTAACGCTAGGATCCGTATAGGAGTGTATGAGGTTGTAAAGACTGAGGAAGAAGAAACTCTAAGTAATGTTGGCGAGATAGAGGTTGAGAAGAGGGATACAGTTGGTTTCGCGCAAAGCCTCTGCAACCTGCTAGGGGAGAGGATCTACTACAGCTATAATATAGGAGACTATGAAAAGCTTTACAACCAGTTAATAGAAGAGAATCAAGCCAAGATCTCTGTTAAGAAGATTCACGTAGACTCTAGAGAACTGTTAACAAGACAGTTGATGGACAACTTCACCGATGACCTACTCAGGAAGGTTATGTCAGCTACACTTCAGTTATTGAAAGACCATCAAACAGCCCAGCTAGAATCAATACCATTAGAGGTAGTAAGAAGCTTCTTCGAGGGCTACATTTGTAAGATGAGACCGCTTACAGGAGAAAGACTCGAGAAATTGATTTCACATGGACTCCTCAATGAAAACAAGAAGAGAACCGTGATTGGTAGAATAATCATGAAGGCATACAGAGAAACTATGAAGAATCAAACATATACTCGAGCAGATACAGAGCATATGAGGTTAAATAATTCTGGAGCTGACCTTTATGGCTAACGGGTTTAAGAGAGTTCCATTGGATAAGCTTCGAGTCAGGTTTACGGCTAGACGCGACCTTGGAGACATGAATTCTTTAATCGAGTCTGCTGGCAGGCATGGTATCAGGGAGCCATTGATCGTTTCTGAGACTGAGGATGGATTTTACGAGGTGATTGATGGTCTTCGAAGATACCTGGCAGCCAAGGAGGCAGGTCTGGGAGAAGTCCCGGTAAACGTCCTAGGAAGGAATGTAGACTTAGATGAAGAATTACAAGTTGTCTGGGAGAGTGACAGGCTTAAGAAGATGCTTACAGTTGATGAGAGAGCTATAGTAGTCAGCGTCTCAGTCGACCGTCATGGTGTTAGAGAAGCTGCTAGAAGGCTTAAGATACCTAAGTCTACTACTGAGACGCTTGCTAAAGCTGGAAAAGTATTTGCAGCTGTTTGGAGAAGTGTCCGAGGCTCGGACAGCAACCAAACCAAACTAAGATTTAAGGTTAACGTTAAGCTTGCAGAAGCAATAGCTAGAAAACTACTAGACTTGGCGTATGGTAAGGAGGAGTTCGACGAGGCTGCAGCGAAACTATATCTCTCCCTATCAAAACTGGCAATTAGGAATTTCCTGGAACCAGCTAGAGCTTGCAATTTAATATTCGTTAAGAGGTGGATTTTTGATGGTAGGCGAGGTCAGGAAGGTCCCATTAGATAAGCTTAAACTAAGGTTTACGACTAGACGGGATCTTGGAGATATCATTTCTCTGATCGAGTCTGCTGGTAAGTATGGTATCCGTGACCCGTTGATTGTCTCAGAGACTGGGGATGGATTTTACGAGGTGATTGATGGTCTTCGAAGATATCTAGCGGCTAGGGAGGCGGGTCTAGGGTATGTTCCAGTAAATGTCTTGGGCAGGGATGTAGACTTTGATGAAAAAGTACAGGTTGTCTGGGAGAGTGACAGGCTTAAGAAGATGCTTACAGTTGATGAGAGAGCTATAATAGTCAGCGCCTCCGTTGACCGTCATGGTGTTAGAGAAGCTGCTAGAAGGCTTAAGATACCTAAGTCTACTACTGAGACGCTTGCTAAAGCTGGAAAAGTATTTGCAGCTGTTTGGAGAAGTGTCCGAGGCTCGGACAGCAACCAANCCAANCTANGATTTAAGGTTAACGTTAAGCTTGCAGAAGCAATAGCTAGAAAACTANTAGACTTGGCGTATGGTAAGGAGGAGTTCGACGAGGCTGCAGCGAAACTATATCTCTCCCTATCAAAACTGCCAGTAAACCTTGCTCTACTAGTCTTAGATAGATGGGCTCAGAATCCAAGCTTTGAGAACATAGACAGATTGATAGAAGAATGCAAAGGTCTAGGAGATATTCATCGTTTCAAGCCTGCCAAGATAGATGAACGCGTACCCATAGAATCAGGCTCAGAAAACTCTTATGAAGAACTGCTCGTTGGATGCGGTTATGATTCTAGACGTAGCTATGAAGTCTCGAGCGAGGTATCTCTCAAGCTGGTAGATTTTAAGGATAGTTATGAAGCTGTATCGGGCTTCCTATGTCCGAGATGTGGACAGCCTGTTAGATGCAGGGTCTGCGGAGCCATAGTAAACTGCCTCTGCGGCTATCCACACCAGTCCGTTAGAGATAGAAAGTATAGGTATGCGAGGTTGACGGTCGATGAAGAAGGCTAGAGTCAGAGTTGGAGGAGGATGTAGAGGCAGGNTAATCTACTATGGATATACGGTCTACGGAGATAAGTGGAGATGGATGGATAAGCTGGAAGACTATGGATATAGGTTTCTGCCACGTAGAGATAAGACTGGTCTAACACCATACCTCCACGGGTTAAGGTCTGCTCTCAAGAAGATAATGGATGAAGCTGACGGCCAGTATGAGCTTGTCTACTACTGTCCAAGTAAGAGGCTTTACGAACTATTATCCAGCTGGGGCGACGGGTACAGAGATAAGATGATCACAGACTTGGTTAATGAGGTTAAAGGGCTCAGCAACAGCATCGGATATATGAAGATAGTGAAGTCTAAGATAACAAGAATAGAGAAGTGGACTAGGAAGAAAGCAGAAGAGAAGTTTACTGAAGATGTTGAGGAAGTTTTTAGGGAGTGCAGGTCTTGGATAACAAGTGAAGACGGATACATAGTATACATTCTTGATGAGTCAAGCAAACAAATGCCACTGGAATACTTGTCATCCACAGCCATTCGTAGAGAGAACGGTATCAAGGGCGCAATACTTGTCAGAAGCTCTGGAACTATAACGAGACTACTCTATCATTCTCTAAACGGCTCCAAAGAAATACTCGATAAACTGAAGAAGATAGATATAGGATTCGTAAGTGAGTGGCGCGGAACCTATAGAAGCTTATACGTTACAAGGTCTAGCATAGATGATGTTGAAGAATTACTGCTGGAGGTGTCTTCATGATCCTCGATGGATTATCAGAGATGGATATATTGCTGATTATAATTGTCGTCCCAAACATCTTCCTACCATGGATTGACGTCGTCAAGGCTGCTATAACGAGACCACATGACTCCTCGGCATGGCCCGCGATTTCACTCTACTATACATTATTCTCCTTCACAACAATCTTGTTGATCTCTTTATCCGGCATCCTCACATCTATAAACCGCATCGTAAGCATATTATCAATTATTGCGTTTACATCAATTGTCTCATCAGTGATACTTGGAATGCTATCTGAGAAGGTTAGGGACAGGTCTATTGTGGGATTGCCGGGACTGAGCCTCCAACCTAAGAAGATTGAGAAAATGGATGTGAAGACATATGCTTCCAATAGACATCACTATGAAACAAGTAAGAGTGAGTATTATAGTCGGCCGACTGGACAGAGGCTTAACAAATATGCTCTACCAGAGACCGTGTCTTCTAGAGAGGTTGCTCAGGGAAGACCTTCAAGACAGAACGTTGTGATGGTTGACGGACAGGTCATCAGCGATAGAGACTACATAAGATACTCGAAGTGGTGTGAAGAGAATTATAGATGGCATGTTAGATTAACATATAGCGAGTTCTTAAAAATCAGGGAGACAGTCTCTAAGATTCTATCTACTAGGCTTCTAGACGGAGACTCGGAGATAGGTATCCCAGATCTATCAATACTTGTCAGGATCTCTCTAAGAGAAGACTTAAAGGATAGTACTGCATGGGCTGAAGCAATCAAGAAGCTGAATAGATTTGGGCTAGTCTCAAGAAACTGTAAGCTGATGCCTAGAGGCGTCAAGATCGTTAAAGCCTTGAAGGAGGTTGGGCTGCTTGAGAAGATAGCAGGACAGACCGGATAGCCTGACACTCACATACCGATGAGCATGGGTGTCCCTCATGCGATATAGAATGGGAGAGAGGGGTTGAAGGAGTCGCTCATAGAGGGATTGAGTAACCTCTATGAGCAGTTGCGGAGGTCTTGCCTCCGAAAACAAAACAATCGACCCGTGTCTAGGGGACTCAGCTTGGAGCGTGCGTCTGCGCCCAGCTGAGGGGACTGTATGCGTACGTCTGCGCTACAGTTCCTGCTCCCAGACACGGCTGGAGACTTTCGTCTCCAGACAGCAAACCATCGACCACGCAGATTCACTAAATCCTAGGACTTCAGAAGATGGTTCCACCAAAGCATAGATGGAAGATGGCGTTGGAGGATAATCGCTAAGTTAGAGAAGCAGAGAAGACGATACCTCAGAAGTCACCTCCACCACCTGGAAGACGGTCTCAGAGTTGTTGGGGGAGCGTGACCCCCGGCCCCCTAAGCGGGGGCCGAGACCTGGGGGCTCAAGCCCGGCCTACCGGCGGAGCCGATGAAGGCTTATGCCTGAGGCTTATGTCCGGTGAATGCCTGTAGGCCTAGACCCACCCGTTTCAAGGCTGGGTGGTGAAGGTCTATAGGCGAGTAGCCGGGCTAGAGTCCTCTGGCATAATGCCTGAGACCCGTCTCCGGGGTAGAGGAGGTGATGCAGCATGGAGAAGTGGGATGGAGAGTTGAAGATGGCTAAGACTGTATTCATTGATGTTTCATGGACTGCTGGTGGTAAGCGTAAGAGAGCTAGGCAGGGACAGCCACATATAGTCTTTGATGGGAAGAGGTTCTACGAGGTCGATAGATTAACTGAGTTAAGGGATGCTAGAGAAGTCTACATTGATGCATTATTTCCAGCAATATATCCTGACATTCTAAGACTGTTAAAGAATGGAGTGAAAGTATTCCTATTAACGAATACAAAGATTTTGAAGAAGCTCAGGCTAGAGAATAATCTGAGGAAGACCCATCAGAATGATGCATTCATTCTCTCACGAATTCCGAAGGAGTGGTTTAGAGAATTGACCATTGAAGAAATAAAATTCAAGATGAAGCTGAGACCAGTGATAAAGAAGTATGAGTGGCTGGCGAGATGGAAGAGTACTTTGAAGGGATTGATAACTAAGGGATTCGATTACAATTTCAGAGAATCCATAAGATTAATACAAAAAGACTTGAAGAAGACTGTTAAAGAGATTATCTCTACTGTCTCCAACAGCCGTTATACAGAGGTCTATCGGAGGGTCTGTGATATTCTCCGAATCAAAGATAGCGTTGAAGTCGCAGTATTAATAATGGAGTTGCCCTTGCATCTTGGTGTAGGAAAACTGAGAGCATATCTAGGGCTTAATCCAGTAAAAAACAACAACCACTATAATCGACGACTAAGACGACATCTAGAAGCTCTCGCCTATAACATCTTCATCAATAACTATAGAAGGAAGAAGGATGAATCAAAAGAATTCATTAATATTTTAAAGAATGCTTCTTCTAAGGGTGAAGCCATACTGAGAATACAGCTGACGATATTAAGAATTTTACGGAAGACATGGATTGAAGCTGAGAATAACCAAACCAATGAAAGGCTTGCCGGCCAATGAACAGTAAAAGCTGTGAGGCCGGCAAGCCTTCAAGAGGCTCTCCCTGTATTCTACATACAGGGTTTCTATCCTAATAGCTTGCCGTACCTCATGGCTACTAGAGCTCATTGGCCGGCAAGCCTCTCTCCCTATTTTATATTTTAGTATTATTCAAGGGTTTAGTAGTCGTAGCTCGATGTATCCTTCTCTTAGCCCTAATAATCTAATTTCATCATTTAATAGACGTCTACTTGAGATCTTGATCTTGATTAATTTATTAAAAGCTTATTCTAAGAGTGTACAAACTTTACACTAAATAGGAAAATAGTAATCTCCATTTAACCTTAATACTATATAAGTAAACCTAGGTCGACTAAAGTAAACTTCTCTATATTCTCTAAGATGAGCTCACGGAAATTCTTTTTCCTAAAACAATGGCGTTTTAAGAGTATATTTCATCTGAAATCCTTAGGTCTCTTCTTAACCATTGCTTGTAAAACCCATGGTTCTTTAAGATTTAAGAATAGACCTTGCTTACAGAAATCCTTCACGAGGAATATTGATAGAAGCAAGCTTAGAGCTACATGTAATATATTGTAGACTGCAGTAAAGGCTAAGATTAGAAGTAAGCCTCCTAAATCTAACTTCTATTTCTAAGCCTAGTACTATGGATAGAGATTTTACGGCAAATTCTAGGAAGAAAGGCGCAACCATTACTAAGACTAAGTAGTTAGAGGAGGTTATATCTAGAGATCATATTTGGATGGTTTGAGGAAGATGTTTTATAACTCTTGAAAATTAGACACTAACCTTAGTTAAGATGCTGTTTCGCAGACAGTATCTATTTGGAAAAATATAAAAAAACCTAAGAATATCTTTTAGCAGAAGAGAGGTATTAAGAACTTGAGCCGCGACACGCTAATTGGTATAGTGGTACTTATTTTATCGGTAGTAAGGATAGTAGCTTATAATTGGCTACTATTCTTTACTGAGTGGAGTTTGATGGTATTAAAGATAACTGCATTTATCGCTGTCACAAGCGTTCTCGCAATCTCTCAATATTTGCCTAAGCCTCTTGAAGAGAAGTTTATCGAAGAATTGAAAGAAGAGATCGTAGAGGTGGTGTTCTCATGAGTAGTGATAAGCCTGTAATAGAATTGATAGATTTAAAGAAGATTTATTACTCAAATGGTATACCGACTCCTGCGCTAAGAGGAGTAAATCTAAGAGTAATGGATGGAGAATTCTTAGCAATTGTCGGTCCATCTGGCAGTGGTAAATCAACACTATTGAACATGATAGGTGTACTGGATAGACCGACCAGCGGCAAGGTCTTCATAGATGGAATAGATATCTCTAAGCTATCTGACGATGGTTTAGCAGAACTTAGAAATAAGAAAATAGGATTCATATTCCAAACATATAATCTTCTAGCCAGGATATCTGTACTAAGAAATGTAGAGCTTCCATTAATTGTTAGAGGGGTCTCACCACAAGAAAGGAGAAAGAAAGCATTAAATGCTCTTGAAGAAGTTGGGCTTAAAGATAAAGCATTTAATAAGCCTACACAGCTGAGCGGTGGAGAACAACAACGGGTAGCTATTGCTAGAGCATTAGTAAGCGATCCAAAGATACTTCTAGCAGATGAACCCACTGGAAACCTAGATTCAACAAATGCTAAAATAATTGCTGAGATATTTAATAAACTAAACCATAAAGGTAGAACGATAGTTATGGTAACACATAATATGGAGATGGCCTCTTATGCTAAGAGAATAGTCTATCTTAGGGATGGTATGATAGAAAAAGAGGTGGTAAATACATGAAGATGAATAATCAATCTATCTTTATAATTATATTAATTGTTATAATGAGCATCTTACAGGCAATAAGCTTTGAAACTGTAAATGCTAGCAGAAGTATAGAGATCCTTGATTATTATTGGGGGAAGGCAGGAGAAGAATATGCAGTGATCCCTGGAGACAAGAATGTTAAGCTAACACTAGTTATACAGAATAATGAGGATACCACGATATGCGGTCTTGAAGCAAAAATATTCGAGAAAGACAGAAGCATCCCATACCCATTTAGAGATAAAGATGGTAGAAACATTATTTCAAGCTATTACGATGGCCATATCCGTGTAGGAGAAGCGAGAAGCATAGAATTTGATGTTTCCATAAATCCAGAAGCTCAACCAGGATACTATGATGTAAACGTATACTTTACATACATGGATTGTGAAGATCCAGACTACCCAGTGCTTTCAACTTGGACTAGCATTACCTTAAGAGTATGGGATTATCCTGAAATAAGCGTAGTCGATTCAAGATGGGTTACACAAGATGACTCACCTACATTTGCTGGTCCAGGAGATTATGCAAAATTCCTTAAACTAACCTTACATGTTCCAAGATACTATTCAGCTTCAAATATCAAAGCAATACTTCATCTTTCAGAATACTTTACAAACCTAACCAGAGGGAGCATAGTTGAAGAATTTTATACAGGTCAAGTATTAGGAGGCCAAGTATTCACATTAAGATTTGGATTAAATGTTGCTGAGAACACACCTACCGGGGTACACACCCTTAGGTTATCTTTAAAATATTATGATCGATGGCTCACTGAGGTAGAGCAGGAGATTCAAGTACCTGTAAAGATCAGTGGATTCGGAGATCTCGATATAGATCTACAAGGTATGCTAATTTCTGCAGGTTCTCTAACGAATGCTGAGATAACTATCAAGAATAAAGGTACTGCGCCTATATACTCTATAAAATCTAGAGTTTTAGCAGAGGGAGGACTAATAATCTTATCTGAAATCACAAAAGAAGTAGAGATTCTTAACCCAGGTGAATCAATAATGTTTAAACCATTAGTATTTGCTCCACCAATTCTGCCTGAAGGATCTTACGCATTAACTCTTACAGTAAATTACCTAGAATCTTCAGGAATACCGAAGACTGAGACTAGAGGTATAGGTGTATATGTCCGGCGTACACCGGAGATAGGCTTAACCTCATATGTTGAGGGCGAACCTCTAACAACCTCTAGGACTTCGATAGTAAACATAGTCTTGAAGAATCTATATGAGGGTCCAGTAACTGAAGTTAAGATGGCGCTCTCTTTGAGAGGTCTCCCAATAATTATCTCTAGTGGAGATCAGAATGCTTATTTCCCAGAGATAAAGCCTGGAGAAGAAGTAAGAATTCCGCTAGAATTACTTGTATCACCGAAGGCTGAAGAAACAGTCTACGAAGGTAGCTTAACGGTCTCATATAGAGACCCATATGGACAACCTAGAGCAGACAGTCTTTCACTACCTCTAGTAGTTAAGGGATTAATTGAACTATCATTTAGACAGCTCCAGCCAGGCTCATCTAAGATTTACCCTGGACAGATTGTAGATATTCTTGGAGAGGTCTTAAACAGTGGAACCATAACGGCGAGATTAACAGATGTCAAGCTAGTTTTAGAAGATCCATTAATTCCTACACAATATTCATTATACTATATCGGTGATGTATCTCCCTATTCTACATCATCATTTACTTTATCATTTAGAGTATCGGATGATGCTAAGCCTGGAAAATATAGACTAAAGATAGTAGCTAAAGCTGAGAATACGTATGGTGATAAGATTGAAACATGGGGAGTATTAGAAGTAAATGTTGAAGAGAAGCCTCTGGAAAGCTCTACATCGATAAAGCCTAGTGAACAACTATTCGGTTTAAGTATTCAACAGCTATTCTTCATTATAATAATCCTTGCTGTGACAATAGTTATCTTGGGATATATGGTCGTCAGGAGGAGGAAGAAGATTGAGATTCCTTGACATTATCTTCTTGGCTTTCTCAGCTTTAAGGGATAGGAAGCTTAGAACGATACTCACTATACTTGGTATGGTTGTCGGTCCAGCAGCATATGTAGCAGTAATAGCCTCTACAGAGGGCATCAGTGAATCTATAGTCGATAGCTTGAAGAATCTTGGAGCAGAAAAGATCTTCGTATGGAGGAGCACTAGAAGCAGTCTAGATATAACTGATAAGATGGTTGAAGACATCTCTAGAATCCAAGGTGTAAAGTACGCTATACCATTCTACGCTATGAGTGCAGGGCAGGCTAAGGCTAAAGGCATGACGGTTGAACTAAACCCTGCAGATACATACTCCGTCCTCGCAGTAGATTTTAGAGAGATTGATAAAATATTTCCAGGTGTAAAGTTAAAGGATGGGGTAATGCCTTCAAGGGGAGATAATGTTGCCTTAATAGGGTCGAAGGTCTCTGAGCCTGATAGTAAAGAACTACCCAGGATATACCTTGGGGATGCTGTAACAATTATCCGTCCAAACCCTACTAGTGAAGCGAAATCTCACTCATTAATCGTTCAAGGTATCCTCGACTATTATGGTCAATCATTCTTCTACAATCCCGACCTATTAATATTTGTATCGAGAGAGGTGGGGAAGAAGCTCGTTGGAGGTAGAAGCTATACAGGAATATTCGTCGTAGCTGAAGATTCATCTTTGGTAGATTATCTTGAAAATAAGCTGAGAGAAAAATATGGTGGAGATTTGATAGTTATCTCAACTAAAGCTGTTCTTCAGACAGTCCAGGTGATAACTGGGATGCTTACAATGTACTTAGCATCTATGGCTTCTATGTCATTGATCGTTGCCTTCCTTGCGATAATGGCCACTATGTTTACAGCTGTAACCGAAAGAATAAGAGAGATAGGTTTACTGAAAGCACTTGGATTTAAGACTAGAGCTGTCCTACTAACGTTCCTGACAGAAGCAGCATTAATAGGCTTAATAGGAGGAGTCATAGGGGTAGTCGTAGGTGCAGTTGGAGCATACATCCTAGCACAACCATCTCCTACTGAGCAAAGCGCAGCAGAAGGAATATCTGATTTTAGAGGTCATATGGGCTTCTCCGCAATAAACATAGCATATACTCCTAAGATAAACCTTGAGCTTGTGCTTACAGCCATAGGTATAGCTTTCATAGTAGGGGTGCTCGCAGGCATAATACCTGCATGGAGAGCTGCAAAATATACCCCAGTAGAAGCGCTAAGGAGAGAATAATCATTCACAGAATGAAACCATATGGTAGTATAAGATATTTTATAAGATGAGCCCCTGTCTTAATCTTATTTAAGTTAGATACAGTCGCATCCATCACACATATGACTAAGTTCAATCTTCATAAACATGTCAATCATCTTTACTTAAATGCTGCATAATGAATTAAATAGTTGGGGAGAGTGTTGATAATCATATTTCTTGGAACGGCAGGATGTGGGAAGACTAGTTTAACCTATACTTTCGGTGAATGGTTAAAAAAAGAATTAAATGTAAAGGTTTCATACGTGAATATGGATCCAGGAGTTTACAGTACTCCATATCCTCCATCGTATGATGTAAGAGAGATAGTGACTGTTGAGAAACTGATGCTGGATGGTTTAGGACCTAATGGAGGAATGATCAGGGCAGCTGAAATAATTGAGGAAAATATACCTATAGTATCTAGAAGGATAAGTTCATTAAACTCTGAATTCATATTAATAGATACACCTGGACAGATAGAGCTCTTCCTCTTTAGACCTATGGGTCCTAGATTGATAGAAGATATCGCAAAATATTCCTCAACAGTCTCAGTATATATTATCGACCCATCTCTTGCTTCAAGCTCTAGTGGATTTGCTATCTCTCTTACGCTCCCACTAATAACAAGATTAAGGTTGAAAATACCAACAGTATCTGTAATCAATAAATCTGATATATCTGAAATATCTAAAATAGAGAAGTTCATGGAGAATATATTAAACCTTGAAGAAGAGATAACTAGAGAAGAAGCAGGGCTGATTATAGATTTAGCATCAAGATACATCCAGTTATTAAATGAATTTTCCAAGACGATGAGGATAGTAAAGGTTTCTGCAAAAACAGGAGAAGGAATGAACGACCTCTACACGCTGATACATGAAGCATTATGTGAATGCGGTGACCTAATGTAAAAACCATTCTACAAATTTATATTCATATCCATGATACATTGATTAATATGTGGACTTGTGGTCGGCTGGTCCGAAATGTCCCATACTTGTTTGAACTATTACCGTCTTCAATCCTCTTTCTTCAAGAATCTTTTTGACTTTCAACATTTCTACCGTGGCAGGTCTCTTCAGCCATCTTCTTCTAAAAGATGGGAAATAATCTAGGACAGTTACTTGGAGGCTTGAGTCTATTGAAGCTATCTTATCTCCTATTTCTTCTAGTTCTTTAAGCGTCATCCATTCTTTATTGTATGCTATGCCTGCTCCAACGTAGACTTCTCCATTATATTCATCTACGATATATTTCAAGATATTCCATGAGTTCTCAAGATATGTTTTTGCAATCCCATAATCTTCTAGTCTAGTTATCTTCATATATGTTTCTACTCTGAATGCTTTAGGTTCAACACCTATATTATTACATCCTGATTCAACGAGTTCATCAACATAATCTCTCGTTAAGATTGTTCCATTACTATCAAGATGAAGCCTCTTTCCAGGATTCAACCTCCTAAGTTCTTGAAAGAATTTCACTAGCCACCGTCTATTTAGAGTTGGCTCACCACCACTTACAGCTATTCCTCTAGTATTATATCTCCTACTACATGTTGTAACAATTCTAGCTGCCTCCTGCGGGGTAACTGGTTTAGTAGAATTATCATAAGTTACTGTATAATTCTGGCATTGTGGGCATCTTAGATTACATCCAGCAGTCCATATTGCTGCTTCAACATATCCGTATCCAACCTCCCACCACGGAGTCGCCTTCCCACCAACTCTATCTCACTTCCACACATCGGGCAAACCACCATCTAGAACACCTCCAACATACTTCCACATCTATTACATCTTATGGTAACAGAGAATATGTCTCCACGACAGCTCCCATCAACCTCTATCAGCTTATAGCTATCATAGTCCTCGGCATCTATTATTGTATGGCATACTGGGCATTCAACCCTGCCATCCCTATACTCAACCCTGTAAGCCATAGCTATCACCTACTGGCCGGTGTTCTTCAACTGTTTAACATACCTTGTCGCAGTCGAAGGCTTTATACCATGTCTTCCTACTAGAGCATACACATAGAAGTAGTTTGGCTCGTCAGGAAAACTCTCCAATAATTCTTCTTCCAACCACTTCCTAGCTCCCCCCTATAAATTATATCTTTTAACTCCCCCTTAATCCTCCAGTAAACTGGTCTAAGCCTCCTCTTAATATGGTAAATAATCATTTTCAACCTGTAACCTTTATAACCCATACTCCCACTCATTGTGGATAAGAACCTGCTACATAGATGAACATTCTAGGCCAGCTAATCGTAGTGGGTTACTGTTTCTTCTAGGCTTGCTCCTAAGCTTCATCCCGCATCTAGGACAATTCTGATAGTCTGTCAGGAATACCTCTCTACATGAAGAACAATACCTATAGCCTTTACTGTATCTCGGACTCTTCAATCCCGTTATGGGGTTGAAGAAGCCTAGCTCAAGAATGTAGTCATCTATCCTTCTCTGACCATACTCGAATATCTCTATGTATCCATCTTTCTAACCATAAGCCATAGATCAGTACATCCATCCTCTGAACCATTGAATATTATAGATGTAATGTCTCTAGGTATATGCATCCTAACACATCCATCATGTAATAATGTTCCACTATATGTTATTCCCTTAAGATATAGTATGGCTCTACATGACCTATATAACCCCAAGCCCTCTCCCAATAGTTTATTGGTCTTCATCCTACCATTACCAGCCATAAGGCTTTATGTCTAAGAGCTTGGCCACAAACATACATATAATCTATAAGCAAGCATGAATTTAGAGAGGAGTTGGAGGAGGTAGCTAAGAGGGCTATGGAGTTTGCTGGATCATATGCTAGAGGTGCTCTGGCGATGTCTAAGACTGTTGCCAAGGTATACCAGTTCTGCTGGCCTCCAATAGTATATATTGGATGGATATTCGAAGATCCTAGGACGGCCAAGGAAGTAGCTAGATGTTTCAAGGCATTCTTTAGAGTGAGGAATGAGTGGAGAAGGATAGATGGTAGAGAGCTTCCAGCAGTATTCGTTGACTTCAAGGAGTGGATAGACTTCTACTGTATGAGGGGCCATCAACTACATCCACTAGGCACCATAGCATTGAGATACCTAAAAAGTACCAATATGGAGAAGGCTTTCAGACAGTTGGCTAGAGACCTAGCAGGGTTCTTCAAGGAGTGTGGTGGAGTGGTTGAGTGGGGTGCTAAGGATGGCTAAGGCTGTCTATGTTGATACATCTCCAACCGCTATTAACGGTAAACGGAAAAAGAAACCTCATTATGTCTATGATGGTGAAGAAGTCTTCGAGGTAAATAGATTAACCAAGCTTAAAAATATTGATGAAGTATTTATTGATACTCTGTTTCCAGAGATTTATGAAGAAGTCTTAGAACTACTTAAGAGAAATATCGAGGTATATCTGCTGAAGAATACTAGGATGTTGAAGAAGCTTAGATTAGAGAATAATATGGAGAAGAGTGATGGGAATGATTCAATATTGCTTTCAAAGATCTCAAAGGATTGTTTTAGACTTCTAACTATTCAGGAGATGGAGAAGAAGGTTAAGCTATGTCCACTAATTAATAAATATAAGCTTCTATCGAGGAGGATTAAGACTTTGAAGACATGGATTAATAGAGATGGATATGAATATAAACTGAAGGATGATGTAAGACTAATGGAGAAAGATAAAGAAGAGGTTGCGCAGAAGATCATTGAAACGTTATCCAATGATGTTATCTACAAAGAGGTTTGTAGACTACTTGGATTCAGAGATAGTGTTGAGGTCGCTATCTTAACAATAGAGCTACCATTACATCTACCATTAAATACTCTTAAGAAGATAGTAGGGTTGACACCAAACCGTAATGATGGAAGATTCAACCACGATCTCCGTGAGCATCTATCTCAACTAGCTACAAGCATATATATGAATAGTAAACGATGGAAAGATAAATGGGAAGTTCCAAAAGAATTCAAAGAGGTTATTGATTCTCTACCATATAGGAAAGCAGTATATAAACTACAGTCAAGAATACTGAAAATGTTTAGGAAAGCATATTTTCTAGCAAACGATCAAGCCAATAACCTTACTGGCCGATGAGTGGTAAAAGCTGTGAGGCTGGTAGGGTCTGAACCTCATATCCAAAGATTGGTCAACTCTATGCCTCCCACCTAGCCGAGCGGCTACTATAGCTCATCGGCCAGCCCCTCCTCCAAATTTATTTCTACTTTATAAAGGGTCTACTTCTTTCATTGTTTAAGATTTATTTCTATGAACTCATCTCTAAATTCTATGTCTTAGACAGATGGTTATAGATACTATTGTTATTAGTATTTTATATGTTGATGTATGCTTCTCATACCTTATTACAGTTCTCTTAAAGTTCTTAATCTATCTGAAGAATCTCTCTACGGTAGACCCCATCCTCCTATAGATAGGGACATCTTAGATATTCTATCCTATACATCTTCATCCTAACATCTTTTAAGCTTCTTCTAAGTAGTCTTATATGAGCTATACCTAGTAGGCATATACGTCTACCTATACCCTGTAACGAGAAAATACAGTATACCGTTTAAGACTATCTTAATCAGCCCTAGGCCTTTAATAGTTTATTTAGAGATGAAATCTCTATCTTCATACTATTATTGAGGTTCAGGACCATGAATTATCCTTAAAGGCTCCCTATCTTCTATGTTTAACTCTATCTTCATACCATCTTCTACAGGTGTAATACATGTTCTCTCTAATCCTCCATTTACTATTACACTGCAAGCCCAACATCCACCTAGATTGCATGGAGTAGATATCTTTCCTGTACTTGGATGATGGAATACTACCCCAATGTTGATTAATGCTTCTTTGATGGTTGAAGGATAAGGTACAGAATATCTAATACCTTCTACCCAGACCTCAGCATACTCATTTTTTGTTTGTTCGATTTTCTTTATTCTTGCTTCGTAAGGGCATGCATAATAACATGATAAACATCCAATACATTGAGCTAAGCTTCTACAAATGTTTACTCGGATGCAGAATCCACAATCTCTACATTTATTCTCATCCACTTCTACAATTAGCTTATCCATTTCTAGTTGTCTCCTATCTAGCTTAACATGTTAGATGGAATGCTCCACCTACTCTTACATTTTCATCTACCAGCTGATTATACTTTTCCCAGGCATGTCTAGAATCAGTTATGATTAGCTTGACGTTCCGTTTCTTTAATTCTTTGATTACTTCATCGGTAACATGCACTCTACTAAAATAACCTGTACCTATTACGAGATATTCTAAATCTATGTCTAATACTTCTCTTAGGTCATCTAGATCTATTCTATGACCTTCTCTTCTCCACCAATTAGTTATCAACCTATCTGGAAGTATTATTAAATCCCTACTATAAGTTACACCATCTACAACTATGTAGCCGAATCCATAATCATCGATTTTTGGAGCCATTCTATAAGTTACTATAAAACTCGAAGATATATCTCTTTATAGTATTTTACATGCTTCATAAGCATCTCTTCTCCAGCCATAGTAATTCTTTCGTAATCTATTGATCTGGTATCCCCTCTTAAGGTATAGATTAAGAGCAGGAAAGTTTGTAACTTCAACCTGTAATATTATCTTTTCTACATTTCTTTTTAATGCTTCTATTTCAAAAGCTTCTAGAAGCATTGACCCTATACCTTTTCTTCTAAAATCTTTCTTAACGTTAAGAGTATAGAGAGTACATATACCGCTACGGCATACTCCAGCGATAAAGCCTATGATCTGGTTCTCTTTTAAAGCTTTCAAGAAGATCGAGCCTGGAGTAATTAAGAAGTAGCTAAAGATAGATTTTGGATAAGCTTCTTCTCCAAAACATTCTAGTTCAATCTTGTAGATCTCTTCTAAATCATCTACAGTAACAGGTAGGATAACGATAGTTAATGTCTCCTTCTCATCATATATCTCCTGCATCACAAGATAACCTCAACAAGACCACTTAAAGCATACTATATAACAGTATAATCACAACATACTACGTTAAGGCTTCGTGGATCTGGAGGAAATATTCTTGAACTAGTTTAGATTATTACTCTTAGGTGTTGTTTAGATGGGTTTAATAGAGGTTAAACCTCGTTCTTTCGTTTATCTTCTACAACCTAAACCTGTAGCTATAATTGTTTCCATAGATTCTTCTGGGAAGCCTAATGGTATGTCTGCTGCATGGCTTACGCCTACTTCTAGAGATCCTCCATTATTAGCTGTAGCAATCTCTCCAAAGAGATATACATATGAATTGATTAAGCAGTCTAAAGATTTTACAGTGAACATCCTCGACGCCAGCATGGTTGATGAATCAGAGCTTTTTGGAAGCTATTCTGGAAGAAGCGTGGATAAGTTTAAGAAATCTAAGCTCACCCTGGCTAGATCGAGGATAGTTAAGTCTCCATATATTGCTGAAGCAGTCACTGCACTAGAATGTACTTTATACAATGATTATCCTGGAGGAGACCATCAATTGATTATAGGGAAGGTTGAGAAAGCATATGTTAGAGAAGAAGCATTAGAAGAAGACACATACAATATAGCCAAAGTCAAGATACTGCTGTATCTAGGAAACGGAAAATATACGACGACACTGGATAAACAAGTTACATGAAGATAATTAACTAGAATATTTTTATATAATAAGATCTCCAATTGCTTAAGATGATTTCTGAATTACTTGTATGGATTACTAATGGAGATCTAGTTCTAATGGGGTTAATTGGAGGAACAATAGGAGCAGTACTGAATCTCCTAGGGGCTACACCTATACTCTTTCTTAAATCATACCCAAAGATATTGTTGGAGGCTGGGCTTGGCTTCGCAGCAGGAGTTATGCTAGCTGCAAGCTTCACTAGCTTAATTCTCCCAGGCATAAATTATGGAGGTATATTAGCAGTAGTAGCTGGAATAGCGATTGGAGCAGTAACTATATCGTTTATAGATTACCTGATGCCTCATCTACATTTTGTTAAAGGTAAAGAGGGGAGATCATCAAGTAGGCTCAAAGCTATATGGCTGTTTGTATTCGCTATAACTATTCATAATATGCCCGAAGGTTTAGCAGTAGGTATAGGGTTCGGGTCGGGAGACCTTGTTACTGGGATATCGTTAATGCTTGCAATAGGTCTACAAAACATTCCTGAAGGATTATCTGTGGGGTTCTCACTTCTAGCCACCAGAGAATATAGTAGAGGAAGAGCTTACACGATATCAGTAATATCAGGGTTTGTTGAACCTCCTCTCGCTCTCCTCGGAGCATATCTTACATCTATATTCACAAACATAATACCTTACGCAATGGGGTTTGCAGCAGGCGCAATGATCTATGTGGTAAGCGATGAGATAATCCCCGAAACACATAGATCAGGAGAGGAGAGAACATCAACCTACAGTTTAATGATCGGATTAATAGTAATGCTCATACTAGATGTAGCCTTATCCTAGAATCTAGCATAAATTCTACAAGCCTTATCTCCAGCATATTAATAATAATTCTGAACTTTCTGTATAATGTTGATCATCTTCCTCCTTATAGGTTCATCTACTCTTACTAGCACAGCCCCCTTCTTTGGCTGCCCATACACTACCACTGAATTGTCTGGAGAAGATAATATAGCTGATAGAGCTAGCAAGTCTTCTTCACCATCTATCTTTAATATTATAGGCCATGCTTCAGGAGAATGTATCAATTCATGTAATATCCTAGCAGATGAAGGCGATATAGTTCCTGGCTCATTAATCGACTCTACGATATTTTCTAGAAATACTAAGTCTACGGGTTTTTCTATTCTCTCAATCTTTCCATCAATAATATATATATCAACTTTAACATTGTGTTGATATAGTTTACTAGAGATATAATCGCCAACAGCGATAACAATAGGCGGCTTAATCCCTTCAATCATTCGTTTTAATCTTAAAGTTACTTCATCATGGTCCCTTCCTGTAACAAGTTCTCCAATAGGTTCTCTCAGGTTTTCCTTCATCTCTTCTGTAAAGATGATCTTTGAACGTGGAGGCCAGAGAACGCTTCTCACGAAGTTCCCACTCTCTGAGGAGAATTAAAACTTAAAGCTTCTCTCAGATATAAAATCAATGAAGGCTACGATTAGTTCTAAGTCTTCGTAGCATATGCTCCTGGCTTCTTTAATCCAAGTTCTTTCGCAATCTCTGATTTCTCAGGATCTATTATTATGATTAATCCTGAATAATTTGTTGTTAAGTTTGTTGAACCACAGTTATCACATCCACTGCTGGTAGTTATTCTTCTACAATTCATGCATGCTTTCTCCCTCGACCCAGGCATACTTCTACCCCTCTTCAGCTATAGTCTTTGCTTTCATCTGCTCTAAGCTCTCCTTAATCCATTGAATCTTCCCAAGGTATGGCTGACGCGTCGTAACACTGATCTTTCCAGCTCTACCTGGAGATATTGAGACTGCAACTATTCTAAATCTAACGTCATCTCCTACTTCTAGTTTCTTTCCAGTCTTCTTTCCTAGTAGTACAGAATGTCTCTCATCATAAGATAAGTAGTCATCCATTATCTGGGAGATATGTAGTAATGCATCCATCGGTCCAACCCTAATGAATGTGCCGAATTCTGTAATCTCAACTATTTCTCCCTCACCTACTTCTTGTGTTTTAGGAGAGAAAATGAGTAGTCTTGCTCTAGCTTTATGGTAGATTGAGCCATCTCGAGGAAGGAGAACCCCTATGGGCTCTACATCTGCATCAATGATCATTACAACGTATCCTACATCTTCTATAACAGTTCCCTCATACAAGTTTCTAAGCCTATCGATAGCGGCCTCCCTAAGAGGTTTAGTAAAATCCTTGGGAGGTATGCCTATAACCTCTTCCAACTCAATAAGTGTGAACATTTTCCAACACTCAAGATCCTTTAATACAATTTTCTAACAAAATATATCCTTTTCCCTACTTTGTAAAAACCAAAGTTGGAGCTATTATTTAGCTGTATCCTTCAACCCGTAAGTAGGTATGAATGGAATAGACTCAAATTATAGAATAGTATACTAGTTATTGCTAAGGAGGTCTCATATTTTGGCTCAGATCTCTAAGCTTCAAAATCTACTCACTTTTGAAGAATACAATCTTGTTTCAAGCATATTGGAAGAAGTAGGTTTTAAGCTAAACCAAGACTTGAAGATGATGGATGATAGAATTCTTGAAGCATTCGCTAGACTACTGGTAGAGAGAACACAATCAAAAGATATGAGGAAGAAGATAGTAGACGCATTTAAACAGTTACTTGAAGAATCTGGAAACCCTATAGCCAGCAAGTTTAATCCTAGGACGCCTATGAGCATCCTCCCACCTCAAGTTAGAAAGAATAGCTTTCAAGAAGTCAGGAAAGGCTATACTCTAGAAGAAGGAGTTAGAGAAGCTCAAAGATGTTTAACATGTAAGAACCCTAGATGTGTTGAAGCATGCCCAATACATTTCGGTATACCTGCAGTATTCAAGTTGATCTCTCAAGGCAAGATTGACGCAGCTTATAAGCTATCTCTTTCTTATTATCCATGTCTTGGAACAACAGGTAGAATATGTGTAAGATTCTGTGAAGATGCATGTATAATGAATGAGTTAGGATTGGAACCTCTTGCTATAAGATACTCACATAGAGTTGTTGCAGATTATGCTGACAAAACTAGTATCCAGCTAACATCTAAGCCATCGACAGGCAAGAAGATAGCTATCGTAGGTTCAGGTCCAGCAGGATTAAATGCAGCCTATCATTTAACGTTAAATGGTTACTCAGTAACAGTATATGAGGCAGCTGACAAGATCGGCGGAATGCTTAGGCTGTCTATTCCAGAGTTTAGGCTTCCATCAAACATCGTTGAAGATGAGGTTGCCATGCTAAAGAAATTAGGTATAAAATTTGAGCTAGGAAAGAAAGTAGGTAGAGATATATCAATATCTGATTTAACAAAAGAATATGATGCGGTATTCATCGGCGCTGGAGCGAGTAAGCCTAAAACGATGGGTATCCCAGGAGAAGATCTTCAAGGAGTCATACAGGCATTACCATTTCTATACAAAGCTAAGAATGGAGAGATTAATAAGATCTCTGGAAGGGTCTGGGTAATCGGTGGAGGAGATGTAGCAATGGATGCAGCTAGAACATCTTTAAGATTAGGTGCTTCACAAGTAAAGATAATGTATAGAAGAAGTAGGGCTGAAATGCCTGCAGACCTTGAACAGATAAATGATGTAGAAGAAGAAGGAATCGAGATAGTAATCCTTGCTACACCAATAGAATTCATAGGAGAGAATGGAGTGTTGAAGAAGATGAAATGTATAAGAATGAAGCTTGGTGAGCCTGGACCAGACGGTAGGAGGAGACCAGAACCTATACCAGGCTCAGAATTTATAGAAGAAGTAGACTATGCAATACTAGCTATAGGACAAGATCCTGAGCTAGATTTTATCAAGCCTGAAGATGGTATAGAGTTAACAAAATGGGGCACTATCAAGGTGGATGAGAACATGGCCACAACTCGAATAGGAGTATTTGCAGGAGGAGATGCTGTAAGAGGACCTGCAACAGCTATAGAAGCATTCGCAGACGGTAAGAAAGCTGCTGAATCAATCCATAGATACCTACAATCTAAGTAGGAGAATTTTCAGGGCTTCATAGTTTAACATCGACTTCCTAGTATTCTACAACTACTATTACATGGTCTTTCTCATATGGTTCGAGATTAACTACTTCAAGTATCTTGAATGAGTTTTCTTCAAGTATTCTTATCTCTCTCTTATAGACTATCTCAGGCTCCTCAATACTATCAATACTTCTAGCTTTTACAGCTATCATCCCATGACCTCCATTCTTCAATGTTAGGATGGCATTATCAACAAGTATCTTAGCCTGTTCTGGTTGAGCGACATCACAATATATTAAATCGACTTTCCCAACCATATGTACGTATTCTCTAGGTTTACGTGCATCTGCAAAGATTGGAATAACATTTTTTCTATACTGGACGACGTTCTGCTTAAACTGTATCATAACTCTTGGGGCAAAATCTACTCCATAGAGTATCCCCTTGTTGCCTATAATGTCGGAGACATGGCTTGCAGTAGTACCAGTTGCAGATCCTAAGTAGAGAACCTTAAACCCTTCTGTAACATATATCTGCTTAATCTTATTCCATATAGCTGCAGCAAGCTTACTACGATATGGGCTCCATGCTCTATACTCTTCTCCACCAACTCTGAATAATCTCTCTCCATAGACCTGGATTCCTGGAGCAAGATTCTTTGTTGCAAGAGTTTTTTCTCCCTCATCATCTATAATCCAGTAGACTCCATTGAATTTCTCATGAGTTTTAACAACTACCATTTCTACCAGTTAGATCTTCTGAGAGTTAAGATAAAAAGTTTGATATATTCTCATCTATCATATCTTCTACTTCCACTTCATTTACGTTTCTTCTTCTCTATAGTCTTCTTCTCTGGCTTACGCATAGGCTTAATCTTCCTAGCAGGTGGTTGAGCATATTTCTTCTTGATCTCAGCTAGTCTTTCTTCTAAAGCCTTCCTCAACTCTGCACTTCTATCTTCTCTAGAAAAGTAATCAATCCTAGCAGCAATAGAGATCTTTGTAGCTAGAAGTCTTGCAATCTTACCTCTCTGCCACTTTGGAGAGCCGTGAGTATATGGATGCTGAAATATCACTCCATGTTTTGGAGCACCTTTACCTGTTCTGAAAAATCTGAAAAGAGCTTTTTCTGCTCCAAGAACTTGGATTGTGCTAGCAGGAAGCTTAGCGAGTTTTTCCAACCCTCCTGCTAGTGATATAAGTTTAGCTCCAAGTATTGCTCCAGCTACTGCTGAGAGGTTTGGAGCCTCAGAGTTCATCAATTCTCTGATATATGCTTCTTGTTGACGTTTCATTTCAACTAGTCTAAGACCTTCTCTTGCAACTCTCTTGAGTTGTTCTTCATCTTCGGGGCCTAAGTCTGCTCCAATAGATTTCGAGGCTTTCTCCATTACTGCTTTAGCTTCCTTTTCTCCAATGAGTCTTGATAAATTCTCTAGATTGAACTTACTTCTAGCTCCAAGTTCAGCTACTATCTTCATGTATTTTTCAGGATCTTCTAACATGTCGGCAAGCTCTGGAAAGTGTAAGCTATACCATTCTCTACATCTAGTATAGAACATGTTTATCTGCTTATCTAAGTCTTCTAAGACGTGGATAGCGTATACGATCATCATATCTCTCCTAGATACAGCTTCCTTTAATTGGATCGATAAGACAGCATCAGATATCTTCCTTAATCTATCTCTATACTCTTCAATACTTCCAACTATACCCTTATCAACTAGCAAGCTCTCAACATCTATAGATGTAGAAGATTCTGAAAACCTATATTCAGGAAAATTTAATGAAAGACTGTTAATAAGCTGAGGGGGATCAATTAAAAATTCTCTGAAGCCCTTAGAAGAAAGCTCATTAATGATTTCTTTTACATCTTCTATTAATTCACCTTTGATAGTTCTAGAATATTTTAAGAGAGCATCTTCTAGATCTTTAAACATTCTATAAGTAATTATTTTTCCATCATCCCCTATGGAGATTACGCCGAGAGGGGTCACAAGTAGATTAATAGATGACATACTCTCAACATTATATCTAAAAAGAGCGGTTTATAAGGTTGGTTAAACATTTTAATGAAAAATAGAATCCTTAACACCATAAGAGTCTATTCACCTAGAGAACCTGATCTATTTACTCTGACCATTAGGAGGGCAATGCTTATATTCTGAAGCCTAATTATTGATTATGGTATGCCGAGTCACGGTTCGATAACGAAGGCTGGAAAAGTTAGGTCTCAGACACCTAAGATAGAAGCAAGACCTAAGAAAGGTACTATACCGAGAATTAGGAATAGATATAATTTCAATAAGAGGATATTAGAAGCTTCCTCTTCACAGACTTCTGAAAGAATATAGAAATATCCCTTACGGATTTCTAGATAAATCGTATTAATTGTTTTATATTAGTAGATATAGGAGAGCTTTGCTTGTATGTAGCCTATTTTCTGCTTGATCCCATACGAGTGAGTAGTCAGAATCTATTACTTCGTCTATGACTTCTTCACCTCTATGTGCAGGGAGAGGATGCATGAAGACTACTCCATGTTTAGCTCTAGCTATTAACTCAGTATTAACTTGATATTTCGGATAGAAGATAGACATCTTCTTTCCTCTTTCTTCCTCCTGACCCATGCTGACGAAAACATCGGTCATTATAGCGTCAGCATTATTAACTGCCTCTGCCGGCTCAACAAATACGTTAATACTTGAACCAGACTGGCTAGCGTTTATCTTTGCCCATTCAAGATACTTTGGATGAGGTTCATAGCCGCTTGGACATGCAACATTAACATTTATACCGAGTTTAGATGCACCGATCAATAGAGAGTTACATACATTGTTTCCATCACCTACCCATGCAATCGTTAATCCTCTCAGCTTCTTGAATCTCTCCCACAAAGTATAAAGGTCTGCAAGTATCTGTAATGGATGATTTATATCTGATAAACCGTTTACAACTGGAATAGAGGAATATCTTGCTAGTTCTTCAAGGGTTTCATACTTGTATACCCGGGCCATGATTAAATGAACGTAGCGGGAGAGGACTCGAGCTGTATCAGCTATTGTCTCTCCTCTACCAAGCTGTAGCTCATTCCTACTTAGATAGAGGGCTTTACCACCAAGTTCTTCTACAGCTACTTCAAATGATACTCTAGTCCTAGTGGAAGGTTTCTCAAAAATCATGGCCACACTTTTACCTTTAAGCTTATTAATCCGCTTCTTCCCTCTATACTTCTTAAGGATGCGTGTAGTCTTCAATATCTTCCAAATCTCTTCAGCTGAGAAATCTTGAAGTTCGAGAAAATCCCTACCTTTTAG
The DNA here is from genome assembly GCA_000405685.1 of Candidatus Geocrenenecus sp. JGI 0000106-J15. Taxonomy (GTDB): domain Archaea; phylum Thermoproteota; class Nitrososphaeria_A; order Caldarchaeales; family Wolframiiraptoraceae; genus Geocrenenecus. The sequence goes on from ASPF01000026.1 coordinate 27,251, forward strand.
ATTAACCTTCTTTCTTGATGCATAACCTATTTCAGACATTACATATATCACGAATATCTGCTTAGATATTAGTTTTAACTAATTCACTAAACAGAATAGGATAAGATAATATCGGCTCTTAACATTTTATGATAACAGGGAAATCTGCATCATCGAGGAGTACTGAGCCATCTCCTTCTAGATGCATCTTAATAGATTTGATTAGAGCATTCAGCTTCAAAGATATGCAGAGAGTTGTTTTCAATCTAGAGTCTATATCGAAGTTTGGACGGAAATATTTTGCATAAGGATGTGCAGCGATGAAGACTATTGAAGTATTCTCCCCCATTAGTTTAAGCTTATTTAATATCTTGAAATGTCTTATACCACGTTCTGATATAGTATCTGGATACATTGCAGCACCATCATTAGATAGATATACTGCCGACTTAAGCTCAAGAATAATATCATCTAATCCATTAGTTAAAAGATAATCAAATCTACATCCATCTTTAATTATCTCTTTTTTCTTTACTGTATATCTTTGAAGCCATGGAATTAATCCTAGTTCTAATGCCTTCTCAAACATTCTAGCCTGGAGGGCTGTATCAATTAAAGCAGCAGAATCACCTAACCATACTCCTACAACTCTACCAGATACTTTTCTCTTGTTAGTTAGATTGATGTAAAGTATCCTAGACTCAGGGTAGAGAAGATCGTTCAATCTCCCAGTATTTGTTAAATGTAGTCTAAAGTTTTCTCTACCATCTGTTGCTATTACTGTTACCCTACTATCTCTCTTAACCACTTTAGCATGGAATAACTCCAACTTAGTTAAAGTTATTCTCTTAGCCAGGTCTCTGCTCCCTCGCTGGAAGCCAGTATAATCTCTCTCTTACCCATTTCTCGACAGCCTCAGTATAAGGCATAAGATATATGTATTCTCTCAAGAACCTAATATGTTCTTTTATTAATTTACTAAATAATCCTTCATCTATTCTATCTAATAGTATGAGTCTCTTCAAGATCTCTAGTGGAGTGAAGTGGTAGGGCTGGTCTAGATATCTTATCCATGATTTTACTCCAGAATTGTCTAGCTGCCTCTTGATGTACTTGCCTTCAAAACCTGATATACAGACCACTCTATCATAGCTACTAGTTATTTCAAGTATCTTGGTGAATTCTTTACTCCATCTCTCAGCCTCTCCTAGCACTGATTTCTTTAAGACATTTATCCATTCTTTCAACTCTATCTTCTCTCTTATAATACCTCTAATAGAGAGGAGAGCTATCTCTATGGATGTGTTAGCTTCTTGAGTGAATGACTCAGTATCAGTATAACAGTATATATCAACTAGTTCGCCGATACTTGGAAGCTCTCTCAAGAAAACCTCAAATTCTTTTATCCACGCTCCTTTAGGTTCTGGAAGCTTTTCATATAAAGACTCCATTAAATCATCATAATCTAGGTTACCCTTACTATAATCATCTATCAATCTTTCAATATTCTCTGGGAGATTCAAGAGAATAGCTTGAGGACGTAGTCTCCTAATGTTCTCTAGAGCTTCAATATCCGCTCTCCTAGTCGGAGGCTTAACAAGTAAACCAGCCTCAACCATCTACTATAAAAAAGAATAGACTACGAGGATTTAACACTAACTCTTAAAAACTATTTTAATTTTAAACTAGGTTCTTAACCCATGTTATCGGATTAAAAATTATCGAAGTCGTTAAAATAGAGAGGATAAATTCATAGTTTAAAGTGGTCTATCAAGCGTTTATCATCCGAGTAATTTTATGTGTAAAACTTAGTGTATAAGCAGTTAAACAAGATTACAGACTAATGATAGGTTAAAATTATCATTAAGCCTAGGTGGGATGTCTCTCTTAAAGTTTAATAGAGGGTTAGAGGTAACTTGAATGTCAGATAAGGATGCATGTAGAGATTTATACATTAAAACATGGAGAGGTCACGTTACATGAGTAAAGTTTCATCTAAACCGAGGAAGCAGAGGAAGATTCTCTATAATGCCCCTTACCATAAACTATCTAAGCTTATGTCAGCTCATCTGTCCCCTCAATTAAGAGAGAAGCATAACCGTCGATCTTTTCCAGTTAGAGTTGGTGATACAGTTAAGATTATGAGAGGAGAATATAGAGGAGTAGAAGGGAAAGTAACAAGAGTAGATAGGATGAGACACTATATCTATGTCGAGAACGTTACTATGAAGAAGGCAGATGGAAAGACTATGCCCCGCCCCATCCATGTATCTAACGTGATGATAACACAGCTTAAATTAGATGACAAATATAGGCAGGGATCAATAAGTAGAGGAAAAGAGGCGGGATAGATATGGTCCATCTAAAAAGACTTGCAGCACCACCTCATTTAGATATACAGGTTAAAGAATACGTTTTCACAGTTGCACCTAGCCCTGGACCTCATTCGAAGACAGAATGTATCCCTTTACTTTTAATCTTAAGAGAATATCTACGGTATGCGGAGAGAGGTGAGGAAGCTAAAAAGATTATCAAGGATGGCAAAATACTTGTAGATGGTAAAATAGTAAGAGACTATAAGTTTCCAGTCGGATTAATGGATGTTATATCTATTCCTGAAACAGGTGAAAACTATCGTATCCTCCCAGTATATAGGAAGGGGCCAAGATTAATAGAGATACCTCAAGAAGAGTCGGGAATAAAACTCGGGAGAATAATCAAGAAGATGCATGTAGCGGGAGCTAGACTTCAGATAACACTTCATGACGGTAGAAACATACTATTTAAGGAAGTAACAGAAGAAGTACGCCAGATCAATACTAAAGATACATTAAAGATATCAGTACCTAGTCAGACTATACTAGACCATATAAGATTAGAAGAAGGATGCCATGGACTCATAATTAGAGGACCAAAGCAAGGATTACATGGTGAGATAGTTGAAGTGAAACGGGATGCACCATATCCTTCAAAACCTACAGTTAAACTGTCTAAGACGAAGATAGGTGAAGTCTCAACAATACTAGATTATATAATGGTTGTTGGAAGAGAGAAGCCTGAAATATCTCTACCAGAATAACAATCTTAATATCTAACTTGTATTCCTCATACATTCAACAATGTTCGTGGCTAACTCTTTAATCATTATTAAAAAGTTAGTGTATATATTGGTAGGTCGACCATGAGTGGGCAAACACTTAATACTTCCACAAGTAGTCTGAAGCTAGATAATCCGATGAGGAGGATTAAAATAGAGAAGGTAGTCGTAAACTGCTCTGAAGGTAAGTCTGGAGCACCCTTAGAGAGAGCAGAGAAAATAATAGAGATGCTTACAGGTCAGAGACCAAGTATAAGGAAAGCGAAGAAGACTATTAGAGGTTTCGGGATTCATCGTGGTGAACCAATAGCAGTAATGGTTACTCTAAGAAGAAATAAAGCTAGAGAATTCTTACAGAAAGCCCTTGCGGCGGTAGGATATAAAGTAAGAGAAGAAAATTTTGACCAACATGGTAATCTCGCCTTCGGGATAAGAGAACATCTAGACATACCTGGAACAAAGTATAATCCAGAGCTTGGAGTAATCGGCATGGATATAATAGTTCACGTCTCAAGACCAGGAAGAAGAATAATGCTTAGAAGAAGAGCTAGATCGAAGATAGGGAAGAATCATCTAGTATCGAAAGAAGAATCTATAAGGTTCTTTCAAGAAGAATTTGGAGTGAAAATAATATCATAGCTTTGAAGAGCTTACTTAACTTGAAGCTAATTTAATGAAATAAAAATAAAGAAATATTTTAGAGATAGCGTAGTCTTAGACTTCTGAGATTCTTTCAATCTTGAATGGGAGAGTTATCTCTTGATACTTCTTTACTCCTTCTTCAAATATATCTCCACCATGAATATCGTTTGCAACGATCACTGGGAAATCTTGTACCTCAAGCTCCATTACAGCTTCTGGACCAAGGTCTTCATATGCTACTATCTTAGCATTCTTTATCTTCTTTGAGATCAATGCTCCAACACCTCCAGTAGCTATAAAGTAGACCGCTCTATACTTCTTAAATAAGTCTACTACACCCCAGCTCCTATACCCTTTACCTATTGTTGCTTTTAGACCCGCCTTAAGCATCGGCTCCATATAGCTATCCATCCTGATAGAGGTTGTTGGACCAGCTGATCCTATTACGTATCCAGGCTTAGGAGGTGTTGGACCAACATAATATATAATTTGGCCTCTAAGATCGATTGGAAGCTGTCCACCTTTATTGATCGTTTCAACGAATCTCTTATGAGCTGCATCTCTAGCAGAATATATCTTGCCTGTAATCAATACTTTATCTCCTATCCTTAGATCTTCAAGTACTTTATCATCTAATGGTGGAGTAATTCTCTTAATCATTTTTCCCACACCCCTACTCTATGTGCATGGCAATCCAAGTTTACTGCTACTGGTAGCGCACCGATATGGCATGGAGCAGTCTCAATTCTTACATCTAGAGCTGTTATACGTCCACCTAATCCTTGGGGGCCGACACCCAGCTTGTTTATCTCATCGAGAAGTTCAAGCTCAAGCTTTGCATAATTCGGGTCTGGATGCCTAGAGCCGAATTTACGCATTAATGCTTTCTTCGCAAGCCATCCCACAGTATCAAATGTTCCACCTATCCCGATACCTACAACCACGGGTGGGCAGGGATTTGGACCAGCTTCTGCAACAGTCTTTAAAACAAAATCTCTTATACCTTTTACACCTGCAGCTGGAGTAAGCATTGCAAGCCTAGACATGTTTTCTGCTCCAGTCCCCTTAGCCATAAATGTTATCTTGAATATATCTCCTGGAACGACCTCTACATGGATCATAGCTGGTGTATTATCTCCAGTGTTAACTCTATTGAACAACGGATCCTTAACTACCGACTTCCTTAGATATCCTTCTTTGTATCCTTTTGAAACTCCTCTATTTATTGCATCATACAGGTTTCCACCTTCAATCTTCACATCCTGCCCAATCTCTACATAAACTATCGAGACGCCTGTATCTTGACATATTGGAAGCTGTTCCTTTGCAGCTAACTCTACGTTCTCAATTATCTGGCTCAGTATCTCTCTACCAGTCTCTGAGACCTCTCTCTCTAATGCTTTCTTATATGCATCCTTCAATTCATCTCTAATATAATAGTTTACTTCCATTGAAAGTCTTCTAACAGCTTCTTCAACCTCTTCAACTCTAACAATCTTCAAGAACGATCACATTACTAATTGGTAACTGCTCTTTGAAAAATCTTTCTATATTAACAAGAAGCTTGTCCACTAAATTTATCTTTTAAATTGATTCAATAATGAAAGCTCTATAAAGAAATAATAACTAGGTTAAATAGATGACAGCAGTAATGGTTCAGGATCAAATTCTTGTAGAGACGAGATCTTCTCTAGTTTCTCTATTACTTGTTTTCTAACCTCTACGGGGGGCTTAACATCTCTAATTATTTCACCGTTTAATATTAAGGGTTTTAGCAAGGGCTCAACAGCTTCCCCACATAATGGACATCTACTCAGTTGTTTATTGAAGGGTGTGATAGTATCATGGAGTTTAGGACATCTAAATACCTGCTTTCTTCCAGGTATTTTCCCCCTCTTTGAAGAAGGCTTTCCTGCTACTTCTACAATATCTAATGCAAGATCTATGGATTGTGGGAAAGCAATAGAAGTTCCTACTCCGAATCCATCAACTAGATCTCTAAGTTCTGATACTTCTTCATCATCTAATCCTCCACTAACATATATCTTAACATGCTTATACCCTAAGATATCAAGAGCCCATCTAGCTTCTTGTATGATCTTCTTCATGTTACCTCTCCTAGATCCAGGTGTATCAAATCTTACACCATGTAGTCGTTCACCTAATACTTCAGCAGCTTTCAATGCTTCAAATCTTTCATCAGATAATGTATCACATAAAGCTATACGTGGGACATCTTCAGGCATGTATTTATCGAATATTCTCCATGCAGTTTCTTGGTCTCCCGCAGTTAATATTAATGCATGGGGCATAGTGCCAGTTGGAGGTATACCAAGCAATTTAGCTCCTATAACTCCTGATACAGCATCACATCCGCCTAGATAAGCATATTTATCAACCATTGGTGCGATAGCAGGATGGACACATCTTATTCCGAAGAAGAGCACTCTTTTATTGCCTGCAGCGATCTTAATTCTAGCAGCTTTTGTCGAGATACTAGTTGCATGTCTAAGAATACCAAGAAGGCTTGATTCATATACTCCGAACTCGGTGTAGTTTCCCTCTATAGCCATAACTGGTTCATATATTCTAAAGATCTCTCCTTCATCCATACTGTAAACATTTACTTTCTTTCCTTCGAGTAGTGTAGACGCCTCCATTATCCCTGTAACTAGTGCCCACTGAAACCCTTTAGGGAGAGAGTAAGCATGTACTTCTGCATATACCTTCTTATCTATACTAGTCTTTTTTAGAACTTCCCTACTCCTAACAAAGTATATATCAGTTGATTCTCCACTCAGAATCTCATCTTCAGTAGCTATTGATAACTTCCTCATCTAGAACACCCCCACGCTTTCATACGTCATTCAATCTTCTGATTATTCAACTTTTTGGATAACTATATAATAGAATAGAAACATAGTTTATCTTGATGATTAAGAGAGATCGTATTAGTGGATTCTTAGAAGTTTATACAAAGCTTATTTCTTCCTGAGTAGTGACTAGTCCCCTATATAGGAATGTTACCTGTCTAAGGGTTGAGACATAGTCGAACATACTTAAAGCTGAGATACAATCGATTGGAATAACTACTTTATATCCTCTTAATGCGGCGCTTCCCGCTGTGTGGAGGACACATATATTGGCCACGGTCCCAGTTATCACAGTATTTTCAATCTTCTTCATTCTTAAAACATCATCTAGATATGTTCCATAGAATCCATCATATCTCAACTTCTTTATCAATACTTCCCCATCTAGTGGTTTAAGCTCATCGATAATCTCCGCCTCCCATGTGCCTGCAACCGCATGCTCACCCCAAACACTAAATTCTGGATCATCTTTCTGATGCCAGTCTTGTGTATAGACGATCAAGACATTCTTCGAACGAGCTTTCTCAAGAAGCTTCTTTATAGATTCAATCGTTTTTCTAGATTCTGGAACAAACAATCTACCTCTTTCATGGACGAAAGCATTCTGCATATCGACGATTATTAAAGCACTCTTTGATGCTTCTAACTCAACAGGCTTAACATCAATTCTCTCAGGAACCTTAATATATTCAGGAAACATAATTCACCCTTATACTGAGTAAGTCATCCTCTCATATAAGATTTAAGCTTCTACAAAACTAAAATTTAGATTTCAGGCTAATGCTTTAACAAGTTTTATCGCAAATATAGGATGTGTAGCCAGCTTCTTAGCTACTCTTAGTATGTCTAAGCCATTTGCTAGATCGAGTATATCTTGGTCGCTTAATATTTCTGCAAGTAGATTTAATTCATCATCATTCATCTTCTCTAAAGCTCTCATAACTTTCAAGCTCTTCTTTATTCTATCTATCCAAGGCTTGTAAAGTTCGTAGAATTCACTTAATCTCCCTCTTGAAGTATTACCTTCTTGTGCTGCTTCTCCAGCTACTCTACCTGCTGCGAGACCTGCAGCGATAGATGAGTGTATACCTGCTCCTGTTAGTGGGATAACTGTTCCAGCTGCATCTCCAATTAGCATGACTCTATCTCTTATAGGTTCACTAATCAATCCTCCTACAGGGACTGGAGCACCTCTATAATCTATTATCTGTCCTTTACCAAGTTCATCACTGAATTTTTTAACAAAAGCATCTAAATACTCTTTCGACGATGCTCCTCTTACACCTATACCTACTTCAGCTATCTTCTCATTATGTGGGAATATCCAAGCATATCCTCCAGGGGCGATCTTATTCCCAAGATAAAACCTAACTGCATCAGGATACTTTACTTTACAGTTAACCATAACATATTGTACTGTTGGTATAGGTTCTGATTTCTCATTTATTCCAAGGCTTCTAGCTACTGTAGAATTATAGCCATCTGCACCAATCAATATTGAAGCTTCATACTCTCCTCTATTCGTCTTGACTTTAACAGCTCCATCTTCTACTTTAACATCTTGAGCTTCTTCTCTAACATGAATTTCAGCACCATGTTCTGCTGCTTGAGCAGCCATATATTGTAGAAGCCTAGACTTATCTATTAAGAACCCTATCCTATCTATCTTTACATAGTTAAGATTTGGAGCGTAGACTAGAGCATAAGCTCTATGAAGAACTATGCTTGGCTCAGGCTTAACCTCAGCTGTCTGAAGAGTCTCTTGGCTAGTAGCTTGTCCACACGGCTTATTAGCCATAATAGTTGGAGCTTTCTCTAGAAGAAGAGTCTTGGCGCCAGTCTTCCCAGCAGCCTTTGCAGCTGATATACCTGCAGGCCCACCGCCTACAACAATTACATCATACTTTCTCATCATAAACTAAACCAAAATACTCTAGTTATAAGTATTCTCTAGCTATACTTACACGGAAAAGTATGTAAATTAACTTAATTGTAACCTATGATTTAAGACTCAGCCCAAATACCTAATTTGTGAGTTAATCATATAGTAACTAAGTTTCTAAGTCTTCTCTGAGCCACCACTTATTCATCGAGTAATTGGAAGATTTCATCTATCTATTTTGAATATTGTTTTGCCATTTTTTGATAAGCCAATCAATTTACTCGCTTTAATTACGAAGATTTCCAAACTAATGTTTACATATTAGTGAAGTATCGTTAAGGATGATAAAGAGTTGAAAGTATCTACTTAGTGGTTACTAGCTGGTTTCTTATCGCTCCTATCTTCTCTATCCATACTTCTACAGTATCACCTTCTTTCAGTAGCCCATCTTCTCTTGTAAAACCTACTCCTGCTGGTGTACCCGTTGCTATTATGTCTCCTGGCTCTAGTGTCATTACCTTGCTTAGATATGAGATTAACTCAGGTATCTTAAAGATCATGTTTGAAGTATTCGAATTCTGTCTTATGCTTTTATTAACTCTAGTAATTATTCTTAGATTATGTGGATCTTCTATCTCATCAACTGTTACAATCCATGGACCAGTAGGTGCAAAAGTATCAAAACATTTACTTATAGTCCATCCCCGCCATAGCCCGTTTCTATACTGTAGGTCTCTAGCGGTAACATCGT
>ASPF01000027.1 GCA_000405685.1 Candidatus Geocrenenecus sp. JGI 0000106-J15
CCATGCAGAGACTGTCTAGTGATAGATGTTAAAGCAATAAACAGGATAATAGAGCTAAATGAAGAAGACATGTACGTAACCGTTGAATCTGGAATAATGATTAAGGAGCTTGAAGAATATCTTAATTCTAGAGGTTATACTATCAGACATATCCCCCAATCTTTTCCGGAGGCCGTAGTAGGTGGATTAATAGCAACCATGAGTACAGGTGAATATAGCACTAAGTATGGTGGGATAGAAGACATCTTACTAGACGTTGAAGTAGTTACAGCAGACGGTGGATTCATACCTCTTAGAGAAAAGATAGTTCCAAGAACATCGACAGGACCGAACATAAAGATGCTTATGCTTGGAAGCGAGGGACAGCTTGGAATAATAACTAAAGCTACCCTTAAGATCTTTAAAATACCAAGATACATCTCCAGGAATGGATACGTATTTAATAGCTTCGAAGAAGCTCTTGCCGCAGCTAGAGAGATTATGCTTCTTGGATTGCAACCAGCCGTACTCAGGATCTATGATAAAGACGAGGCAGCTTTAAGATTCAATGAAGATAAAGATTTAGCAATCCTCATCATAGAAGAATGGTCTAAAGCACTCCTCGAAGCAAAAGAATCTGAATTAAGAATGGTAATGAAGAAGAGAGGAGCTCTAGAAATCGGGGATGAATGCGTAGATAGCTGGTTGAAGAAAAGATTCGACGTGATTAATGATGTAGTCAAACTAGTAGTACCTCTAGGTTTATGGTTTGATACAGTCGAGACTGCTGCTACATGGAGTATCCTCCCAAAAGTGTATAGAGAGTTCAAGAGAGAAGTTAAGATGATTAAAGGAGTAAACTCCATCCTCGCTCATGCTTCACATTTCTACAGCACGGGCGCATGCATATACTTCACAATCGTCTTTGAAGCAGAAGAAGAAGTTTACTGGAGAGTATGGGAGAAAGCAATGGATACTCTAATTAAGAACGGCGCAACAATAAGCCATCATCACGGGATCGGGCTCCTAAGGAAGAAATGGCTAGAGAGAGAACTAGGAGAAACCTTAAAATACCTTAAGAAGATAAAACAATTATTCGACCCTAACAACATCTCAAATCCAGGAAAGTTTATGGAGTGAGAGTCTAGTGAAGCTTAAAACGTTAAGCATCGTCAAGATTACACCTAAACTATTACTAAATTTTATTCAACTGCCTTTTAAGAAAGTGCAGAAACCCTGTACATATTGTCCAGGGATCTGTATATCGGTCTGTCCAACATTTATTAATACGGGAAACCTGAGTCTAAGCCCTCTAGGATACTCTAGGTATGAAGACCTTGGGAAAGATAATTGTTTAAAATGCTGGAGATGTGTAAATGAATGCCCTCTAAACTATCCCTTACCCGAATCTTATGCTAGTGAAGTAAAGCTAGACTTAGAAGTCTTGAAGAAAGGAGAGATTATACTCTTATCTGCTAGAAAGCTAGATGATAAGTATTCTGATCGGTTATCAGAGCTACTAGGAACGGGGCTTATATCGATAAATGGGTTACATGAAAGATACGATGAAGGCAGACCTGTAAATCCTAGTTCTCTCAAGAAGATACTAAAAGTTTTAAAGAATTATGGAAAAGTCTACACTATCTCACCTGAATCTTTCCATACTCTATCAGTATCCCTCCTAATAGAAAATCTAGCTGAATTCTCCATCAGATTAAACTATAATGGTCCAATACATATTCCATGCCTTCTACTAAGTAGAGAAGAAAAGATAGTACGATCCCTCATTTCAATAGGAGTAAGACCTACCAAGATAATAAGAGATCAATGCTTGAAGATGGAGGAGCCAGAAGGGTTATCATTATGTCCACGCGCTTCAATGAGAAACGTAAAAACGATATTTGATGAAATACTAGCTTCTCTAAGCTGCTAAGATCAGTGGGGGGTAAATTGTCAGTGTTACCATCGGCTGCCTGCCATTATAAACAAGAGACAGTAGATTAAAGTATGCAATTGGGAATGATAGCTCCACCATTCTATACTACATACTTGAAGTCTGAATAATCTTCACCCTTCACATCTTTGTCTAAATGCCGATATTCAGGACAGTGCCTACTCTCATATACTACCTAGTTAATTTCACTAATCTTGTTTTGAGAGTTAAACCGATGAATACTAATAGAGGCATTAATCCATTGAATAATGTTAGAAACATTTCATTAAGGAGTGATGTATAGTATAGATATGCAAGCGTCCAATCTGGGAATGGGAATTTAACGATGAAGCCGTAAAACATACCCATGGCCAGTATTATTATTGAAGACAATGAGATCATAAGCAGTATCGGTGTAATCGATAGAAGAGTTTTCCTCTCATCTTTAATATTGATTACTGAGACCAGGACTATTGAGGATACAATTATGGATATGAGCGTCGAGGCCATTATCGACCCTATATATGAATCTAATGAGTTAACTGAAGACATAGTAGGCGCGTATCTAAATAGATATATGAATGATGCCCAGAAGGCCGTGAACCCAATGAACCCCGAGATTAATGATTTCCATAGAGACTTACGAGTAAAGTAACAAAGAGTTACAGTAGGAGCCCATGCAATTAATCCGATCAGCATCACGCTAAATATTCTTATCCCGGCATCCCTAGCTATTAATTCCTTCTTACCATCTTCGTAAAGCCTACTAAGCTCCATATAATATTCAGTAATCGAGCCTGCATCTACCGTATCTGAAGCCTTAATTTTTTCCAAGATAGCCAGGTATTCGTCGGATTTCTCCACATAGCTATTTAATCCAAGCTTCGTGAATAGATCTTTTAAATGATATCCATAATTCAGGGCTAGATAAAGTTCATACATAGCGAGACTTGGAAGCTCCTCATCACTAAACGCACCAGATAGTGGTGGGCCATAGGATATTAATTCAGGTGGAAGACCTAAAATGAAAGCAATTGTGGAAGCAATACTTGTATAGTAGATGTCTGTATTCAAGATGACGTTCAGATATATTTGTCTATTACGGGTCCATCAATAAGGAATTCTGACTTCTAGTTCGTCTCCTCCATGTCCACCCTGATCTAAATGTCCATGATCGCTGAGAACTACCAGAACTGTTTTATCATCTATCCTTCTCATCTTAAGAGTTTCAATTATCTTCATAATCAACTGCGAAGCCTCCGCAATAGCTTCTTCATATCTACTACTTAATGCACCATGGTCGTGACCTACTTCATCTACATCTGCGAACCCGACCCATAAAATATTCGGTAGTTCACCAGAGGTTATAATCTTTACAGCTTCTTCAGTTGATTTTTTCATATGTCCACTAGTTTCAGGGATTTCGATGTAAGTATCTAGGTAGTCTTCGAAAAGCATACTTATGGAAGAATCCCCTATAGCTCCAGTTTTTAAGCCATAACTCTTAACAAGAGAAAACATGCTCGGCATATTTAATACTCCTTTCTTATACCAATTCGATGTAACGCCTGAAATTTCATGAGGCAAACCTGTAGAGATTGCAGCCCTCGCGGGTATAGAGTATGTTGGAGATAAACCGTATGCATTAGAGAAAAGTACTCCTTCTTTTTTCAGGAAACCAAATCCTTCATCTTCAACCTTATCTATGATGTCTGGTCTTGCACCATCTACAAGCACTATAATTACATATTCAGCCAGCCTAGGATAATTGTAATCTGTTTTTAGATAGACTTTAACATTAATAGGAGGATCATAGTCAACCCAGCTACTCCACACCTTGGTTATAGCATTATTTATCAAAAAAACCAGTGATGATAAGCAGTAAAACTATGATAACTACAGTTAAGGAAGATCTTCCAACCTTCAAGTCTATAACAATCTTTCTTGAATAGGTTATAAAGGATTTCGATTAAATAAAAATTAGATTGTAGACGGCGATCCTAGATGCTACATATCGCTGGTTTAAGCCTTATATTAATTAGGAGATGCCTCTCCCAGCTTTACATCTTAGGAAAGTGCTAAAGCTTTATCTACTCGAGATTCAGCACCTTAAATTTTCTATAAATCTTAAATATTATCGGAGCGTCTAGCATTGTTTGAGATGCATATTAATTTTAGAATTCTCTATGGAATCTTTACAAGAGTTGTCAATTTAGTCTATCTTTGAAAAAATTGCCTTCATATACAACTCTGCCGGAAACAACCGTTAATAGAGTTTTTATGCTTAAAAGCTCATCTAAGCTTACTTCAAACGGATCTTTATCAAGAGCTATAAAGTCCGCATATTTACCTGGCTCCAGTGTTCCAGTATTCTCTTCTTCAAAAAAGAAGTATGCAGCACCTTTCGTATAATAATGTAAAGCTTCAAGTAGAGTGAGTGCCTCATCTGATGTATACTTAGATAACTCTATCCCCTCTCTTTTACCTCTTGATATAGCAGCATAAACTGTTTCCCATGGATTTAAAGGCTCAACTGGGCAATCTGTTGAAAAACCTATCTTAACCTGATTATCGATTAAGGATTTAGATGGATATAACCATGAAGCTCTCTTCTCACCGACTCTTCTAACTGCCCACCAGTCCGAGATGATGAAGTGTGGTTGAACAGCGATAAGTAATCCAAGCCTAGACAGTTGCTCTATCTGTTCAAGTCTTAATACAGATGCATGTTCTATCCTATGTCTATAATTTGAGAATTCATCCTCAATGAGCCTAAAGGAGCCGATGACAGTATCAATGGCTTTATCGCCGATTGCATGAACTGCTAGTTGGAGGCCTGCCTTATGACATTCATATATTATTTCTTTAAGCTTCTCTTCTTTAATTGTAGGCATACCACAAGTTTCTGGGAGATCGGAGTATGCTTCTGACAGCCATGCCGTTCGAGCACCTAGCGAGCCATCAGCAAAAATTTTGACGCCCATTATCTTTAAAGTATCATCTCCAAAGCCTCTTCTTAGGCCGAGGCTTAATAGAGTATCCACCAACGTATCTTTGAGGTAAACCCTAACCTTTACTGGTAACCCCCTAGACTCTTTTAGTATCTGGAGTAAGCGAAGAGAAGCTGCATCACATGACATAAAACCAATACTAGTTACCCCCAGTGAAGCAGTATATTTGAGACTATTGTCCAGCGCCTTTAACATTTCGCTAAAGCTGGATTGGTAATATTCTCGAAATAATTTTACAGCATCTTCAACAATAACTCCTGTGAGACTTCCATCCTCACTTCTTAGGAAATTTGGATCTCTCGAGACATCAATGTTCGAGCAAACAATGTTTAACGCTTTAGTATTTACCACTGCAGCATGCCCGCAAATCCTCTCTAGTATTACAGGTTTATCTGATACTGCTTCATCTAGATCGAAACGATTCGGCCAACGTCTCTCCTTAAACAATTCTTGATCCCATCCTCTACCAATGATCCATTCACAATCTAGACGTCCCTCATAGTATTCTCTTAGCCGTTTCTTGAGCGATTCTATTGACTCAACCCCTCGTAGGTCTATCGAGTTTAAGCTAACCGCCAACATGTCAAGATGCATGTGGACATCAATGAAGCCTGGCATAACTGTTAAGCCTTCGAGATCAATTAGTAGCCCATTCAAGGCTTTAACAAGCCTCTCAGCTTTCTCCGACTCACCAGAATAGAGTATGTACTTCCCACAAGTAACTAGACCAGTAACCTTCCTTAAAGGATCGAAAGAGACATATATGTTTCCATTGATAAAACCTAGAACATTATCGGCAGCCATACCTTACAATCACTGATAGAGTGACTTGATAAATATTGTCATTTAACAATTTGATCACCATATAGCTGTCAGAATACCTACTAAAGTATTTTAGGATAGTTTGCATTAGCCAGTTGGGATGGAGCTAACTCTTTATATAGGCACTAAAGAGAAGGTTCTGTTATGAGTAAAGATGTTTGTGAAGAGAATAAGCTAGGTCATAACAAATTCGAGTTGGACATAGAGGCTATTTGGAGACACGTAATAGCACTCTCCAATTTCACCGATAGATTGGCTGGAACCGAGAATATCGAGAAAGCATCAAATTACATAGTGAATTATTTGGAGAAGATGGAGGGGGTAAGAGCATGGATTGATAGATTTTACTTTCTAACTAGTTACCCTGAGTATTCCTACTTTGAGATCATCAAGCCAGAATCAAAGATCGTGAACAGCTTCCCTAACCTCTTCAGTGAGAACACTGCACCTGAAGGAGTTACTGGAGATTTAATATATGTAGGTAGCGGAGATGAAGAGTCCTATCAAGGAATAGATGCAGCTGGAAAACTCGTTCTAGCCGAGCTATCTTATTCACCGCCAAGGACAGAGAAGGCAAGAATTGCATCTATTAACAATGCTAAAGTGCTTATAGTAATGAATTGGGGCTACAGAGAAAGCCGCATCGTTGGAAGAGGGGCGATTAAAGGTGTTTGGGGTCCGCCGACACCAGAAGATATAGAAAGAATTCCAAGGATAATTTCTTTAAACATTTCAAGGCATGATGGAGAGTACTTAAAACGTCTACTTTCGCATCAAAGAGTTAAAGCTAGGATTAAGGTGAAGGTTGAGAATAAATGGGTATGCTCTAGCCAACCTATGTGTAGAATATATTCAGCATGCCCTCAGCCTATGGATGAGTTCATAATTGTTGGAGGGCACTTAGAAGCTTGGGGCGGCACGGTAACTGATAACTCAGCTGGTAATGCAGTTATGCTAGAAATGGTAAAGATCCTCGCTGAGAATAGAAGTAAAATCTTAAGAAACATAGTATTCGGCTTCTGGGATGGGCATGAGATAGGTGAAGCTGCAGGTTCCGCATGGTTTGTAGATAATAACTGGGTTGAACTTAACGAGGGGGGATTAGCCTATCTAAATGTAGATGCATGCGGTCTAGCTGGAGCTAGCAGATTCCTCTCATATTCATCTCCAGAGACTTGGACGTTCCTTGAAGAAGTGGAGAAGGAAGTGATCGGTAAACCTTCTGAAAAAAGGCTCCCATTAAAATTCGGAGATAACTCCTTCCTAGGGATAGGTATACCATACATCTTTACTTTCGCAACATTTACCGAGGAGGAGCTGAAAAATTCTGGAGAAGCAATCTTTGGATGGTGGTATCACAGTGAAGAAGATACAATCGATAAACTTGATAGAGAGATACTAGGGATCCAGGCTAAATTATACTTAGAATATGTACTAAGATTAGCCTGCGAACCCGTAGTACCTTTCGACTTCATCCAATTCACAAGACTTGTAAAGACAGATATAGCACAGTTTAAAGAAGCATTTTCAAAAGAGTGGACGGAGCCTTACCTCTCCAAGATAGAGGCAAGAGTAAACGAATTGGAAGCTTTGATTTACGAGGTTAATAAAATTGCAGGCGAGTGTAGAAATAGTCGAGAGAACGCCTTAACTAAGTCGGTAAACAAATTATTGCTAACCTTAAGCAGAATCTTGACTCCAGCATTTAGAAGTACAGTGGATAAATATTCACATGACATATATGGTAACATATTCTTGGCGAAACCATTACCTAGGGTCTACAAAATACTGGCTAATCTTACGAAGACTTCACGTGAAGATTGGACATGGTATGCATTGAAGGTTAGTTTAACAAGACAGTTTAACATACTCATCGATGCTTTATTAAATGCATCTTTTATCTGTAGAGTATTTCTGAGTAAGATTTAATGGGTGATTAGTTATGTGTACTTCTATCTCAAAACATTTAGAAGTAAAAAATGACAGGCTTTACTTTGATGGCGTAGACTTGCTGCAAGTCGCTGAAGATTATAAGACCCCTGTATTCATTTTCTCAGAATCAAAAATTAGGGAGAATGCAAGGCTGATATCGGATGTCTTTAAACAAGAGTACGGTGATTGTTACATCCACTACGCTCTTAAAGCTAACTCAATACTATCTATTTTAAGAATATTGAAGGGTGAACAATTAAGATGCGAAGTCTCTTCTGGTGGAGAATTATACAAAGCCCTCAAAGCAGGATTTAAGCCAGAAGACATAGTGTACAATGGTCCTGGAAAAACACTAGAAGAACTAAAATATGCGGTCGAGGTAGGAATCGATTGTATAAACGTAGACTCATTATATGAGCTGAACCTCCTAGCTAATCTTGCTGAGAAGCTGAAGACTAGAATAGGTGTCTCTATAAGAATTTCGCCAGAGGTTTCTGCACCTAGTATTAAGACGGGGTTATCTAAAACGAAGTTTGGAGTAGAAATAAACCAAGTAGTAAAGATGATTAGACACGCTCTGGAGAAGAGACATTTACACTTAAAAGGAGTACATATGCATATTGGCTCACAAGTCACAGATATCGCTTCTTGGAGTCAAGCATCAATGGTGGCTGTAAGGCTAGCAAACCAGATCTATGAAGATCTAGGGTTGGAGCTCGACCATATAAACATGGGGGGAGGTTTGCCAGAGGACTATACAGAGACTATAATAGAGAAGGATAAGGATGTTCCAAGCTACCTTTGGGGAAGTATCAGTATCTCAGAAATAGCGAGGGCTGTATCTAAAAACTTTAAAGACCTTAAATACAATACTAAACTGTATATTGAGCCAGGTAGGAAGCTAGTCGCTGATACCTGTCTACTTCTTACCAAGATTGTTAATTTTAACGAGAGAAGCTTTGGAGAGAAGTGGCTTATCGTAGATGCAGGATTCAATATTCTTCCAAGTATGAGGATACTAAGATGGTATTATCCAGTAATTAACATCAGTAGAATAAATGAGAGACACGACTCTCCCTTCCGAATAGGTGGACCGCTATGTGATGGAGAAGACGTTTATCATGATGTTGAAGGTGAAGAATTAGGCAATCCTAGGCTTCCGAAATATAGACTCTTACCCACTAATTCCCAGCCAGGCGATGTCTTAGCGGTACTGCATACTGGAGCTTATGGTCCAGAGGTAACAATGAACTTTAATGGAATGCTTAGGCCAGCCTACTTAATGATACTTCAAAACGCCGTGGTTAAGGTGATAAGAAGAAGAGAAACGTTAAATGACTTGGTCTCCTATGAAGAAGTTTAACCTCCTAGATATGCTTCCTTAACTTTAGGATCGTTGATTACCTCGTCTGGCATCCCTTCTGCTATAATCTCCCCTCTATTCATTACATAGACTTTATCCACGATGTCGAACAACAATTCTAGTCTATGTTCAATTATGAAGAAACTCATACCTCTTTCTTCTTTAAATGTAACGATCTTGCTGAATAACTCTTTAGCTAGAGATGGGGCTATTCCAGCTCCTGGCTCATCTAGTAGAAACAGTTGAGGTTGACCCGAGAGCGTTCTGGCCAACTGGAGCAGCTTCATCTGCCCACCAGAGAGCTCCGATGAAAATTTATTATAGAAATCGCATAGACGGACTCCCTCTAGTGTAGAGAGTATCTTCTGAGCATTTTCAGTTTCTTGGCGAACCCATCTACTTCTCATCGGAGCATAGAAGAGTCTTTCACCATGTTGACCTTTCAAAGGCAGCATGCTGTTCTCTAGTACAGTCATCCCTTTAAACACTCTAGGTATCTGTAATGCATGGCATATCCCTAGTTTAAAGCGCTCGTGAGGGGGGAGTCTCTCTATCCTTAAACCCCTGAAGATTATCTGTCCACGATCTGGATACAAAACTCCACTAATAAGATTAAACAATGTCGTCTTTCCCGAACCGTTAGGACCGATAAGACCTACTATTGATTTTTCTTTTATCTCTAGAGATGCATTATTCACAGCTTTTAATCCACCAAAGCTTTTCGTGACCTCTTTAACTACTAGCAGGTTTACGGACACGTACATCACCTAAGTTCGCTGCCTGGAAACTTACCGAAGAAAGCATCTTCAAGCATCGAGAAATTGTTAATGAATCTCTCTGATACTCCTTCTAATACTTTCCTGCCAGATACTAAAACATACACATAGTCAGATATTCTTAACGCTGTCTTAACGTTTTGCTCGATTAGTAATACTGCAACACCCGACTCATTAATCTCTTTAATCTTATTCAGTATTAAGTTGGAGAGGGCTGGTGAAAGCATTGCTGTAGGCTCATCGAAAACAATTAGTTCAGGTTTAGCTACAAGAGCTCTAGCTAATGCCACCATCTGCCTCTCTCCACCACTCAATGTTCTCACCTTCTCATATTGCTTATCTCTTAAAATTGGAAAGATAGAGAAGACGTAGTCTAAACCATCTTCGAAGTTCTTCTTAGGATACTTTATAGCAAAGTATATTGTCTCTAGATTCTCTCTCACAGTTAGATTCTCAAATACGTTTGATAACTGTGGAACCATTCTCATCCCTATAATTATTTTCTCTTCAGGAGCTAGCTTCGTCACATTTCTTTCCTTGAAGAATACGTCTCCTGAAAATATCGATGCAAGATTAAAAATAGCTTTAGCAAGAGTGCTTTTTCCACTTCCATTTGGACCAACAACCAGGGTAAGCTGGTCTCTCATTACGGACATTGAAAGATCATACAGTATCTGCGATTTCCCATAACCTGCAGATAGATTAGAGACTTCTAAGATAGCCTGGCCGCCCATCTTACTCAAGAAGTATTAGGATGAAGGATGTTTTAAGCTATTCTTATTTCTAAGATGGATTTCAAATATCTTCCTCGCAGGTGTATCTAACGGTTTCTCAGGGAGCAGGCCTCTAGGCCTCCACATAATAATTACCAGTAGGGTTATTGTAAATATGATTCCTCTGAGATAGCTTACATCAAATGGAAGAGATAGCCAGAAACTCGGTATCCGCCTCAATCCCCTATCTACTACGACCATCACGATGCTTCCCAATATGATGCCCTTATTGTTAGCAACACCTCCGAGCAGCATCATCAACCAGGCATACATTGTCCATACTATGATAAAGTCGTCGGGATAGACGAAGCCTATGAAGAAAGCATATAAACAACCTGCTACAGCTGACATAAAAGATGAGACAGTCAGTATTTGAGCTTTAAAAATTTTTACATCTTTTCCTAAAAGCTGTGAAACCAGTTCGTCATCTCTGACAGATTTAATAACCCTCCCATATGGTGAATTAACCAACCGATGAATATAGAAGTAGAATAATCCTGCAATAGCTCCAGCCAAGATAGAATAGCTTAACTCTTTTAACACAGGGTCCTGCATCCAGATGAAAGGATTAGGTAATCCACCGATACCATTATTTCCACATACTATGCTAGGTTCGGTTCTAACAAACACTCTACTAAGCTCAGCAATTATCAATAGACTTATAGCAAGATAATCTCCTCTCAGTTTAAGGGAAGGATATGAGATAACGTATCCCATGAAGGCACCTAGAAGCCCAGAGAGTATAAGAGATACTACGAAGATTGTTATACTTAAAATTGGAAATTGAGCAGCAATAGACATTCTCTGCGTCGAGGCAAGTGCTGAACACGCTGGCTCACTTATATTAAAAACGAACTGGATCACCCTTGGCACAAACACACCAACAACGTATGCTCCTAGCGAGAAGAAGAATACCTTTCCAAAATTGGGGATACCGGTGAAACCATATTCTAGATTCAGATTTAGTGATAGTATAACGTATATGCTGAAGAATGTTAAAGAAGTCGAGAATAGAGTTACTAGCTCTGGTATCATCTAACATTACCTCTATGGGTAGCCACTCTTGTAAGAAAAGACAGTAACGACCTCGCTGGAATTATGTCTGCTCTTATGAATAATGCAAGCAGCATGATTGATAACGTTATTAATGGCTTATACGCGAAAGATATATTAGCAAACTTGTATGCAATATACATGAAGAAGTTTTCTCCAAATCCTAGTAAGTAGCCTCCAATTATTGCACCCGGTATACTCACCAAGCCGCCGACAATCACAGCCGCAAAAGCTGGAAGCAGTAGCAGCCAACCCGACGTAGGTGTTATAGTTGAGTATATTGACCATAGAGACCCTATAATGCCTGCAGGTATGCCTACGAGAATACAGACAAATCTTCTAACTCTATCCACCTTTACACCACTTAATCTGGCCAGCTCGAAGTTATCCCACATGGCTCTAATCTGCTTTCCCATCAAAGTCTTAGAAATTATAAAATGAAAAAACAGCATCATAAAGATGGCAACCCCTACGATAAAGATGTCGAGATCCGTAATTACTAACTCATTTATCTTTGCTACTGCTTTCGAGGTATAAGCTGCTTTAATGATTACTACATTGTTTATAGAGGCAAAGATATAGATCAGGTATCTTATTAAAAGCCCCGTTGCTATACTTGCGAGCATAACTTGGATTATGGTTGAGCCTTTCCTAGTTAACGGCTTATAGACTAGCTCGTCAACTATCAAAGAGACCGTTACCGCTGAAAAAATAGCTACTGGAAAACATAGTAGGATATCTATTGAATACCTTGATGATGAAAGCGCAGTTACATAGGCTGAGATGGTTACATACTCTGCGTAAGCCCAATTGTATATTCTAATCGAGCCGAGAGTTAGTGTCAAACCATATGCCATTAAAGCATAAAGACTTCCAATAACGATGCTTGAAATTACTGCTTGGAGAAGGTCTATCATCCTCCACCATCCTTTATTCTAATGTAATACTGAATAAAAATAAAAAATAAAGTTTAAAATTTGTTGAGTTTACTAGCTCGAGATTATTAGTTCATTTGCTGCTCCGTTCCATCCTCCTATAGCTTTGAAGTCGTAGGTTCCATCAAGCTTCTTTACTTCCCATATTTGGTAATCTTGTAACGCTCTATCACCGTTTCCGTCAAGGACTGTTAGACCGGTCGCACCAGTATATTTAGATGCTAGGTTGTAGAATAGCTTCATTATAGTGTCTGGATCTTCGGATCCCGCTGCTGAAAGACAGAGAGCCGCGATCCATAATGCATCATACGTGTAGGCTCCATACGCTTTCGGTTCTCTACCGTATCTTGCCTTGAATTTCTCTACGAACTTCTTCATTAGCTCTGTTTCCGTTAATGAAGCTGGATACGTTCCAGTCAGTCTCACTTTAACTAGAAAATCAGCGACCTCTGGAGGACCAGCTGGTGGAAGTATGCCTGGACCTTTTAGAGATTCACTTGAAAACCATTGTACATTTGACAATGTAGGATCTAATCGAGCTTTATCAAACATCTTAATCGCTTCATAGTTGAAAGCTATGATGAGAACTGCGGTGTTTGCTCCGCCGAGCTCCTTAACCATGCTGCTTAACTGTAGGACTTCGCTTGAATAGTCAGGTAAGTCTGGAGTATAAGCTAGAGACTTTATCGTGCCACCAAGCTTCTTATACTCCTCATCAAAGTACTTGTATACTCCAGAGCCGTATGGATCATTCCTGTATATTACTGCGGCTTTACTATATCCTAGCTTCCATATTAGGTTTGCAAGAACTCTACCTTGGATGCTGTCTGGTGCCTGCATTCTAAATAGATAGTCGTTCGGGATCGATAGCATTGGGGAAGTTGAAGCAGTACTTACAGTGAATATCTTATGAGAATCTATGTAGCTCTTGATGCCGTTTGCCTGACCGCTCCATAGATGACCAACTATGATCTTTATAC
>ASPF01000028.1 GCA_000405685.1 Candidatus Geocrenenecus sp. JGI 0000106-J15
AGGCGCAGACACACTTGCCACAAGCAGAACACTAGCTTCAGCTATAAAGAAGATTGGAGAATACCACTTAATATTATGTGGAGAAGAATCGAGTGATGCTGGAACGGGTCATGTTCCTCCAAGTATTGCAGAATTCCTCAACATACCTCAGATAACATTTGTAAACTATATTGAAATACTTGATGGAAGAATTAGAGCTAGAAGAGTTTTAGAAGGTGCTCATGAAGTCTTAGAATGTACTCCCCCCGTTTTGCTATCTATCGAATACGGCTGCAATACGCCTAGATTTCCAGACTTTAGAAGGAAGAGATGGGTAGATAAAGAATTCAAGCTCAAGGTTTGGAGTATAAGAGATCTAGGACTAGATGAAGCAGAAGTAGGATTGAAGGGTAGTAGGAGCATCGTAGAAGAGCTTAGAGAGATGAAGCTAGGTGAAAGAGCTAGAGAGAAGATCTCTGGAACAGAAGATGAGGTTGTAGCTCAAATCCTAAATATTATACGTCCATACATCAAGAAGAAGTAAAAGTAAACCATAAAAACATCAAATTCCATCTTTTCTTGAATAAAATGCATAATAAGACAATAATAGTCGTATGGGAAGGTGTAGACGGCGCTGGAAAAACAACGCTATTAAACAAAGCCTTGGAAATACTGATCTCAAAGAATTTTAAAGTATTAACATATAAAACTCCAAGCAATACACCTTCAGGAGTATTTGCGAAGAAATATGGAAACAGGTCTGAAGTCGACTATTTAACACGGATGCTCTTGTTCCTTGCTAATACTTCAGACGATTCATCATTAATGAAAAAAGAGATCATAGTAAAGAAGCCTGACTATTACTTCATTGATAGATACTATGTCTGCTCAATAGTATACGGGTTGGCCCTGTCTAAGGCAAGAGGAGAAGAAGTTGGAGAAGAAGAATTTAAACAATTACTTAGATTTGTAGAGAAGATTGGGGTTAAAGTTTTCCTTAAGCCAGACCTTTACGTAATCGTTGATGCTAAAGAGGAAGATAGAAAACGTAGATTAGAGATAAAAGAAAGTCAGGGAGGTATTGAAGAAGAAATAGAGAAAAATACAGAGATTCAAGAACAGGTGAGAAGATTCTACAAGATCTTCTATGAGCTTAGACCTCTCCAAACTCTTTGGATAGTGAATGCTGAAGGAGAATTAGAAAACAATACGAAGATCATAGTTGAGAAGTTGCTAGAGATTAAGAAGCTTAGGGAATAAATTTAAGGTGGTACTCTAAGATAGAAGAGTGATGAGTGAGCTTACTAGAACATTTATTGCAGTAGACTTTGACAACCCCGAAATAGTCAGTAAAATAAAGGACATCCAGAAGGATCTAAGGAACTCAGGCATCATAGCTAAAGATGTTGAACCCCAGAATCTCCATCTAACAATCTGGTTCCTAGGAGAACTTCCTGAGAATAAATTAAAGATAGTTTTAGATGAAACAAGTAAAATAAGTTTTAACAATTTTGAAGTAAAAGTAGGAGGTGTTGGATATTTTCCAGGAGGAAACAGAATAAATGTAATCTGGCTAAAGGTAGAAGATCCCACGAACACTTTTAGCCATATACTAGACCAGCTACTCAATAGTCTTAGGAAGAAAGGATTCAAGTATGATGAAAGAGGATTTACACCTCACCTAACAATTGCACGAGTTAAATCTATTCAAGACAAAGAGAGAGCTTTAAAAAAACTACAACAATTAAAAGATATCCAGTTAGGTCAACAGACTATAGATGCAGTCAAAGTAAAAAAGAGTGTATTAACAGCTAAGGGACCGATATATAGTGATTTACTGGTTGTGAAAGCTGGGAGAAGCCCATGATAATAGACGATGTATTAGATGAAGCTCTCCGACTCTATAAACCTAGTCAAGAAGAGGAAAGATACTTGATGGATTTAGCTAACACAATAATTCATCAAGCTAAGGAATGTTCCATAAACTATAATGGCATTCTAAAGATAACTCTTGAAGGTTCTTTAGCGAAGAAGACATGGATAAGGGGGAGAGAAGAAGTAGACATATTCATACATCATGACTCTAAGATTCTCCGTGAAGAAATGGAGAAGCAGATAATAGAGATAGGATTTAAGATACTAAAAGAATTAGATGGTAGACCTAGATTAATGTATGCGGATCATCCGTATGTCGAGGGTAGGATAAGGAATGTAGTAGTAAATATCGTCGCATGCTATGATGTTACACCACCTAACTGGCTTAGCGCTACAGATAGAACACCATATCATACAAAATACATTATAGAGAAGATGAAGCCAGAAGTTAGAGACCACGTTAGATTAATGAAAGCATTCATGGCGGCATGCAGAGTATATGGTGCAGAGATAAAAGTAAGAGGATTCAGCGGCTACCTTGCAGAACTATTATTATTAAATTATGGAGACTTTAATAACACGATACGAGCAATCTCAAAATGGAAGCCTCCTATCGTCATAGATATTGAGAGACACTATGATTCAGTTGATGAACTGTTTAAGCTCTTTCCTAATCAACCCTTAATAGTAGTAGACCCTGTAGATAAATACAGGAATGTGGCCTCCGCAGTCTCAGAAAAGAGATTATGTGAGCTTATCCTAGCTTCAAAACTTTTCTGTGAATCACCTAGTATAAAATTCTTCAAACCTAAAACTCCAGCAGTTAAAATATCTAAATTTAGAAGAAAAATGTTGAGGAGAAGATTCGTCGGGATAGTCTTCAGGATCTCTAAGTGGAAGCCTCCTGATGTTCTTTGGGGTGAATTGAGAAAGAGTGAAGAAGCAGTAAAGAAGACGCTTGAAAGATTAGGTTTTGAAATATATAGATCTGATTCATGGACAGATGAAGAAAAAATATGTATAATATTGTGTGAAATAAGTAATAATAGGCTTCCATACGCCCGGCTTCATCGAGGTCCGCCAGTATATCATCCAAATTCTCTAGAATTCATAAAAAAATGGAAGGATAATCCTGAGAGAGAAGCTGGACCATGGATAGATGATTCTAGATTGTATGTACTAAGAGTTGAAC
Source organism: Candidatus Geocrenenecus sp. JGI 0000106-J15 (assembly GCA_000405685.1). Lineage (GTDB taxonomy): Archaea > Thermoproteota > Nitrososphaeria_A > Caldarchaeales > Wolframiiraptoraceae > Geocrenenecus. The sequence continues at coordinate 3,047 of ASPF01000028.1, forward strand.
CGATAGTGGATGTCAAGAAGCTGTTGAAGAAAGAGATTGAAGAAGGAAGAGTTTCACTAGCTAAAGGATTAACTGAAGATATAAAGAAAGGAGAGATCATAACATCGATAGAGAACCTCATAAAAAATAGAAATCTAAGATCATTCATAAATGAGTTTGTTGAGGCTAACCTACCATTCATCTAAAATTTAGACCTTGGAAAACTACTTAGAAATGATTCCTCAAGAAGACTCAGAGATTAGTCTTGAAGAATTATCATCAAGAATAGAGCTATTGGTTCAACTTGCTTATCCATCTAGAATGATCGATTACGCTAAGATGATATTAAGAGAACTAAAAGAGATTAATGTTGACGCAGTCTATATAGTCGATCAACCTAGGCCTTCTCTCAAACTTATCGGGAAAGGATATAGAGGAGTCATATTGAAAGCTCGCTGGAAGAACAATATTGTAGCTGGAAAAATCCTTAGAATTGATTCAGGAATATCTAGCCTAGTTAGAGAGGCTGAGATGATGAAGATCGTAAACTCTCTAGAGATTGGACCACTATTGTTTGATTATTCAGAGCATGTAATCTTAATGGAGTATATTCAAGGCATAGATCTAGATAAATGGTTGGAAAAGTTATCTCAAGATGATGTATACCTAATGAAAGAGGTTTTAGAGTCTATCCTTATACAGACTAGGAAGCTAGATTGTATCAGCCTTGACCATGGAGAACTAAGTAATGCGAGAAGACACATTATAGTCAGAGAAGGATTACATCCAACAATTCTAGACTTTGGTAAAGCAAGAATAAGCCGTAAACCTAAGAATGTTACATCGATAGTAAGCTACCTAACATATGGTCCACATCACAACAAGATTCTAAGTATGCTTGGAGTAAAGGATCTCCCAGTCTTAGTTCTTAAGAAATATAAAGAAAATCCATGCGAAGAAAACTTTAAGAATATTCTTAGCGAGTTGAATCTAACGAATAATTGTCTCTATAGGTAGTTGATACGGTGTTCTTATGAATGTGGAAAAGAAAAAGATTAGAGAAATGGTTTGGAATATTTTAGAAGAGAAGGGTGTAGCACGATTTCCTAGACCAGTGCATGGGAGAATACCGAATTTCGAAGGCGCAGAGAATGCTTGCGAGAAGATAACAGTTCTTGAAGAATATAAGAAAGCTAGAATTGTAAAAGTTAGCCCTGACTCACCTCAATACTCAATTAGGTTGAGATGTCTCATCGATGGGAAAAAGCTTGTAATGCCTACACCTAGGCTTAGAGAAGGTTTTCTCCTCCTAGATCCATCAAAGATCCCTAGGAGATCCTATAGGAAAGCTGCAACAATAAGAGGAGCATTCAACTTTGGCGTGAAAGTCGATCCTGAAAACCTGCCAAGGGTTGACTTCATTGTTATGGGCTCGGTTGCAGTAGGTAAAGATGGTTCTAGAATCGGGAAAGGTGAAGGATATGGAGAGATAGAATACGCAGTACTAAGAGAGTATAATCGAGTAGGAGAAGATGTAATTGTAGCAACTAATATTCATGATCTTCAATTATTTGATTCTGTTCCACAAGACCCCTATGATGTCCCTGTTGACGTAATTGCTACGCCGACTAGATTAATCCGTACCCCTTTAAGTAAACCTAAACCTAAAGGAGTAATCTGGGAACTACTGAGCGATGAGAAGCTAGAAGAGATACCTATTCTTAAGATGCTAAGAGAGAAGAGAAAAGTATAGTTTGAATATTTTTAGTAGGCTGTAACGCTTTTAACATAGGGTATCTTAAGCATCTTGTTTACTCCTTCTCCAGATAATGGCTTATCTAATATTAGTATAAGCTTAGGCTCAGGAAAGAGTTCAGGATCTTCTGCGACAGCCTGCCTAATAGAGATATTCTCTTCTGCAGCTATCTTGGCTGCTCCAGCAAGTATTCCAGGTGCAGTAGGATCGGCTCTAATCTCTACGACGAAATATCCAAGTTCTTTAGCTATAGGTGCAAGTAGAGCGCCTGCCGGTCTAAGACCAGTGAAGATTCTTCTAAGCTCCCTATCTTGAAGAATGTATTCAACTGTTTTCTTAACTATTCTTCTATCGACTCCTGCTGCTCTAGCAATCGATACTTCAGGTATCTCCACTGGGCCGATAGTTATCTTTCCATCCTCTGTAACACCTATTCCATACTCGATCAAAATTCTTATCACATTCAGCCTAGCAGGATAATTTTTCAGTTTCATTGATATCTTCTTCCACATGTGTAAATATATTCTCCATTGTACATATATATGCATTTATTATGCAGGGTGAATGAATGGTCTAGCGGATTAAGGTATAAATATGAGCGTTAATGTTATTATTGGTACAGTGATGAGCATGAGCAGGAAGGTATTATTAACCGAGGAAGAAACTCCAAAGTATTGGTACAACATCTTACCAGATCTGCCAAAACCTCTACCGCCGCCGATAGATCCTTCAACTAGAGAACCAGTCGACCCAAGAAAGCTGGAAGCCATCTTTCCTAGAATACTTATACAGCAAGAACTATCACAAGAAAGGTGGATACCTATACCTGAAGAAGTTAGAGAGGCATATACTATCTGGAGACCAACCCCCCTGTATCGAGCTGTAAGACTGGAGAAGGCTCTTAAGACGCCTGCAAAAATATATTACAAGTATGAAGGTGTTAGCCCACCTGGCTCACATAAACCGAATACAGCTGTAGCTCAAGCATACTATAATATGAAAGAAGGAATACAAGTTTTGGCAACAGAGACTGGAGCTGGACAATGGGGTTCAGCATTAGCATTTGCTACTAACCTCTTCGGGATGAAAGCTAGAATCTACATGGTTAAGGTAAGTTACGAGCAGAAACCATACAGGAAGATAATGATGGAGGCTTGGGGTGCAGAAGTCTTAGCAAGTCCAAGTAATAGAACTAAGATTGGTCAGTCGATACTTAAAAATGATCCTAGTAATCCTGGAAGTCTAGGAATAGCTATAAGCGAAGCGATCGAAGATGCATTAACACATGAAGGTGTCAAATACTCCTTAGGAAGCGTATTAAACCATGTGCTCCTACATCAAACAGTTCAAGGTCTAGAAGCTAAGAAGCAGCTAGAAGTAATCGATGAATATCCAGACATAGTCGCTGGATGCGTCGGAGGAGGAAGCAGCTTCTCAGGATTGTTCTGGCCATTCTACTATGACGTAGTCTCTGGGAAGGCTCCAAAGAAGATAAAATTCGTTGCTACTGAGCCAACAGCATGCCCAACTATGACTAAGGGAATTTATACCTATGATTTTGGAGACATAGCTAAACTAACACCTCTACTACCAATGTATACTTTAGGCTCTGACTTCATACCTCCACCGATCCATGCAGGAGGCTTAAGATATCATGGGGATGCTCCAACATTATGCCTACTCCTAAAAGAAGGCTTTATAGAGCCTAGAGCATACGACCAAGTATCAGTATTCGAGGCTGCAACATTATTCGCTAAGACTGAAGGCATCATACCTGCTCCTGAACCTTCACATACAATAAGATATGTTATTGATGAAGCATTAAAAGCAAAAGAGACAGGAGAGGAAAAAACTATACTATTCAACTTATGTGGCCATGGATACTTTGATCTAAAAGCATACCAAGAATTCTTTGAAGGAAACCTTAAACCATTCGACTATCCAGAAGACAAGATAAAAGAGTCCATACAGAACCTAATAAAAGAATACCCTTGGATACAAGAGATACCCTTTGTTAAAAGTTAAGTATAGGCTATTTCATAAAATATGGAAGAAATAGGAGGTGCGTAATATTTCAGGTAAAGATTCTTATAACGGACCACCTACACGAAGACGCCATAAACTCTTTATCTACTTATAGAGATATTGCTTTCGATTATATGCCAGAGATCTCAAAAGAGCATCTTCTAAACATAATAGAATATTATGATGGATTAATTGCTAGAGATAGAACTAAGCTTACAGGAGAAATCCTAGATAGAGCTAAAAAACTCAAAGTAATCGTTAGAGCTGGAAGCGGACTAGACAACATCGACTTAGAGAAAGCATCCTCACTAGGAATCAAGGTATTGAATGTCCCATCTGAAATCGCAGACTCTGTAGCAGAATTAACAATAGGCTTAATGATAATGCTCTCTAGGAAACTCTATAAAGCAGTTGAATCTTTAAAGAAAGGTGAATGGATCAAGAACCAATTAACTGGGCAAGAGCTAAGAGATAAGAAGATAGGTATAATAGGTGTAGGAAACGTAGGGTCCAGGGTCGCTAGACTTGCATATTGTTTTGGAATGAAGCCTTTGCTAAATGATATTATTAAGCTTGATGAAGACTTTGTAAGAAGAATAAACGGAGAAGTAGTTACACTTGATCAACTATTAAAAGAATCGGATTATGTTACTTTGCATGTCCCCTTAACCAAGAGCACTGAGAGAATGATAAGCGAAAGAGAATTAAAGCTTATGAAAGAAACAGCATTCTTGATAAATACTGCACGTGGGAAAGTAGTAGATCATGAGGCACTCTATAAAGCTCTAGTAAAACGCTGGATTGCTGGAGCTGCATTAGATGTTTATGAAGTTGAGCCTCCAGTAGACTTAAAACTATTAAGATTAGAGAATGTTATCTGCACCCCCCATATAGGTGCTCAAACCATAGAAGCTAGAAGAAGAGCTTCAATTAAGGCTATACAACTAGCAGTAAACTATCTTCAGCAAGTTATATGCCGAGAAATATAGTGATGTTGCATGAAGATATTGATGACTCCTGGTCCCGTAGAACTACACCCCCGGGTTAGAAAAGCAATCTCAAGACAAGTTATCAGTCATAGATCTACTGAATTTCATAAACTAACGGAATCAATAATCGAGAATGCTAGAAAAATCTTTAAGACAAGTGGAGATATATTTATTCTAACATCCTCGGGAACACTTGCCGTAGAATATGCTCTAGCAAATTTACTAGATCCAGGGGACGCAGTATTCATACCAGTTTATGGAGTATTTGGAAAGAGGATGGCTGAATCAGCTGAACAATATGGAGGAAGAGTAGTAAGCATTAACGTAGAATGGAATAAAACTTTAAGCATAGAAGAGCTTGAAGAAGTTTTCACCCGAGATAATAATGTAGAGATAGTATCACTGGTTCACAATGAGACCTCAACTGGAACAATGATTAAAGATTTATCAAGAATATCGGAGATAGTGAAAAACCATGGTAAACTCTTAGTAGTTGACGCAGTATCCTCGCTTGGTGGAGTACCCATTCCCGTAGAGAAACTTGGAATAGATATATGTCTAACAGGGGCTCATAAATGCTTAGCCGGACCACCTGGAATATCATTAATATCTGTAAGTGATGAAGCATGGAGAAAGATTCTATCAAAGTCTTCTAAAACTCCCTCCTACATAGATTTAAGGAAATATCGTCAATTCATGGAGAAGCATGAAACTCCTTTTACACCTGCAGTAAATCTAATGTATGGTCTAGATGAAGCATTAAAGATAATAATCGAGAAAGGAGTAGAAAACTGGTGGAGAAATCATCATGAATGCTCTCAGTTTCTCTATGAAGAATTAGAATCTTCAGGGTTCACTATACATGCAATCAAGGATTATAGGTCTATAACGGTTGCAGCGGCTTCTCCACCTCAAGGCATTAACCCTAAGATACTAGTTGAAGAAATGGAGCATCAAGGAATAACTATCGCTGAAGGAATGGATCATATTTCACGAATCTAATACCTAGTGCTCTTGCTTTCTCATATAGTTCTTCTGCTTTCCTACTATAAGTTCTAATATCTTTGTATAGTATGAATACATTCTTACCCATCTCTCTAAGCTTAATTGCTTGCTTTATCATTACTTGGCAGCAGAATCTAGAGCAGCCTTTTGAATCGTATCTAGAACCTACACAGCTGATGAAGACTACATTTCTAGCGTTAGGATTACTGTTAGTCTTAAATTTCTGCTCTAAATCTAGAGAAGTTATTATGTTTCCACCGTTAGTCTGGAATACTCCTTGAGGTTGATAGATTTTCGCACCTGTTGCCATGATGATTGCTCCAACCTCAAGTTTTTCACCGTTCGACAAATTTGCAATAAAGTTTCCTATATATCCGCCTATTGATTCTACTTTCGTATTTAAGATAACCTTCACGCCTGAGCTGTATACTTCTCTCTCCATTTCATCTAGTAATTCTTGAGCTCTTATATCTTCAGGAGCTATTACATCAAGATATCTTACTAGCCCGCCTAGCCGATCTTCCTTCTCAACTAAGTATGTTTCAAAGCCTTGACGAGCTAGGCTTGCTGCTGCAGCCATTCCTGCTACTCCGCCACCAATTACTAATGCTCTCCTATTTACTGGAAGCTTAACAACATATAGGGGCTTAAGTAACTTAGCTTTAGCTACAGCCATCTTAATCATATCTAATGCTTTCTCTGTAGCTTCTTTCGGGTAGCCTGCATGAACCCATGTATCCAGGTTACGTATATTAGCCAGCTCCACTAGATATGGGTTTAAGCCAGCCCTCATTGCTGCGTCTGTAAAGACAGGTAGATGGGTTCTCGGAGAGCATGCAGCTACTACAACTCTATTAATATTTTTCTCCTTGATCACTTGCTCTATATATTTCGTGTATACACCTGCGCATGCGAACCTAAGATCCTCTGAGTGGACTACTCCAGGTATCTTAGCAGCTTCTTGAGCAAGCCATTTTACATCTGCAACCCCTGCAATATTTGTTCCACAATGGCAGATGAATACTCCCACTCTAGACTCTCCTTCTGTAGGTATTGTTTCTTCAAACTCCTCTTTAGGCCATGTCTTCTTCTTTACATATTCAAGAGCTGCTGATGCTGCTGCACCTGCTTCTGTTACGCTGTCTGCTATATCTTTTGGACCTCCTGCACTTCCAGCAGCAAAGATTCCTTCTCTAGTTGTAGCTATCATTTTACCACGCCATGGTCTAGTCTTTATGTAGCCGTCTTCATCCAACTCTATACCTAGGATGCCGGCAAGCTTAGATAGTTCTGGTGGAGGCTCTGCGGCTGCTGCGAGCACAACCATATCGTATTCTTTCTCCTCCATTCTTCCTTCAGCAATGTTTTCATATCTAACTTTCAACTTCTCTCCGTTAGGGATCACCCTTGCAGCTCTACCTTTTATGAATCTTACACCTTCATCTTTAGCTCTCTTATAGAAGCCGTCAAAACCTTTACCGTATGCTCTAATATCCATGTATAGGATGTCTACGTTCTTTATCCCATGTTCAACAGTTTGGACAGCTTGTTTAATAGTGTACATGCAGCAGAATCGTGAACAATACTTATTGTATCTAGGATCTCTTGAGCCTACACATAATACGAACAGTATATTTTCAGGATGATGTCCATTGCTCGGCTTGATTATTTCTCCACCGCTTGGACCAGTCGATTGAAGTAGTCTCTCATACTCCATCGAGGTTAGTATATCTGGGTGGAAACCATAGGAGTAATCAGGTATACGGGTGGCATCAAATACTTCAAACCCTGTTGCGACGATTATGGCTTTAACTTTCTTCTTTATTATTTTAGGCTTCATGAAGAAGTCTATACACTTGGGTCCACATACTTGTATGCATCTATCACATGGTAAATAATTTGGAGGCTTGTTCAAGCAGTTATCAATATCTATTACGTATGCTCCAGGCTCAGACTGTGGAATAGGTGTATATATTGCTTTTCTAGCAGCCATGCCATAATCAAATTCATTCTTCAATAAGACTGGACATACATCTATGCAGAGCCCGCATCTACTACATTCATCTGTTACATATCTAGGCTTCTGGTAGATCTCTACCAGATAGTCTTCTCCATCTTTCTCAACATTTATTACTTCTGCAAGAGTCAGCAGCTCAATGTTGGGATTCTTGCCCACTTCACTCATCTTTGGAGCTTCAATACATATCGAACAGTCAAGTGTTGGAAAGTTCTTATCAAGTATCGCCATCTTTCCCCCTATCGTTGGAGTCTTCTCAACTAATACTACCTTTACACCAGCCTTAGCGAGATCTAGAGAGCATTGTATCCCAGCTATTCCTCCACCTATAACTAAGACTTCATCAGACACCTATATCTTCACCTCCTTTACATTTTCCATTCCAAGCTTGAAGGCTGTCTTATTCAATTCAGCTGCTCTCGGAAAAGTTTCAATGATCGTCTGTAATATGTTCTCCGCATTAACTATCCCGAATGCTTTAACGAATGCTCCAAGCATTACGATGTTTGCAACTATCCTTCTCTCTAAGCTATCTGCTATACGTGTAGCATCTATTGAATAGATCTTACTAGGATAGCACTTGATATCTTTTATTAATTCTCCATCTATAAGGAGTAACCCATCTTTCTTCAATGACGAGCCATCTCTATTCATGCCATCCTGAGACATGGCAACGAGAATATCAGGTTTAACTACTAGAGGAAATATAATAGGCTGGTCAGAGATTACGACATCTGCCCTTGACCATCCACCTGTCTTCTCAGGACCATACATCGGTCTCATAGCAGAATCGAGCCCCTGCTTTATAGCAGCTCTACCGAGTATCTCTCCAGCTCTAATTACTCCTTGACCGCCGAAACCTGCCCATCTTATATCCCATCTCACTTCAACCACCCCG
>ASPF01000029.1 GCA_000405685.1 Candidatus Geocrenenecus sp. JGI 0000106-J15
AACAAGCGTTGATACATCGCTGAATCTCAAAAAGAGAATTGAAAGCTGATATTACCCACTCCCTCGATACAGCCGTTGATTACAGAATCTCAAAAAGAGAATTGAAAGTAGAAATTTTGGAATCTCAATCAAGGATTTTACGCTTCTATTTGAATCTCAAAAAGAGAATTGAAAGTTAAAGTAGTTAACGTAGTATTGTTTATAAAATTGTATTCCGAATCTCAAAAAGAGAATTGAAAGTGATACTATCTAAGTTTCGAGTAAAATGCTTAACTTAAGGTACAGGTTCGTAATGTTTGAGAGCTAGGTTATTTATTTCTTTCTTGATTGGATTGGCTGAGCGAATTCTCTTGGATCCTTCTTTTTAATGCCAGGTACTTTCTCATAAATTAGGTCTGTCGATATTATTGTTCTATCCGGGTCTGAGAGCAGGGCTGTAGCAGCATAATAAGCATCGAATATTGAGCCTAGGTTGTACTCTAACATTAACGTCACAGCTGTTAATACGATTTCTGTTGTTGCTGGAATCCACTTAACATTTTTCATAGCTGTTAGAGCCGCTATCTTTTCTAGGAGTGTTTCTAGGTCGATCCCTAGCTTAACAGCTATATAGTATAGTTCATGGAGGCTTTCACAGCTTGCGTATAACTCTATCCCCCCTCTCTCAGCTTCTCTTAAGATTGCTTCAGCGTATGGTTTAAGCCAATCTTCTTCTTTTACATGAGCTAGGATTACATCAGTCTCTATTAGCAAGACTCCTCCTCCCTAATTTTTCTCCAACCTCTTCTAGCGCACGGGATTCTGCCAAAGCTTTCAGCTCTTCTCTACTCTTCTCTGTTCTTAACCATGAAGAACTGGCTTCTAGAGGTCTTGGAGGCACTCTTATTAGGATGACCCTTCTTCCAGCTGGCAAAACAAGGACTCTGTCCCCTGGCGAAAACATCCCTCTTGGTAGCTTAATCCTCCCCCTGTCATCTGCTTTAACCACATATCCCATCCTTTTACCCCAAATCAAGTTATTATCCCCAAAAATATAAGTATATCCCAATCGATACTATGTTGTAAAAGGCTTTAATTACTATTGAGGGGTGGCCATCCCTAAACTAGACATTTATAGGAAGCCCTCTCGGCTATTAACCCTTATTTGGACACTGTCGTCAGAACTATGGTCAAAGAGAGGACCGTTAGAAGATTGTTTCACAAGTTCTCTAAGATGTTCTCTGTAGAGAAGATGTTTAGGAAGGTTGTAGCATCAGATGAGGCGGTGGTAAAGCTTCATGGTCTTAGAGCTTATGTATAGTCTGCTGTAGACGTAGATTCAGAGAAGGTTTTAGCCATATACGTATCATAAAATATGAAAATGATTGTTGCGATGAAGTATTTTATGGTTGTCTTAGATATATGCTTTAACAAGCCAATGATAATAGGCCCGTGGCATAGAAAGGTTCTAGGGATACTTGGACTAAAATATCAATATTAAAGATTTGGTCTAAGGAATCTTGTTAAGAGAATTTTCGGATGTTTGATGCAGGGACAGAGAGATTCTACAGTTATGTAGATACGTGTAGGATTAAGTCGTAGAAGACTATGCATCAACAATAGTGATAATCAGAAACGTACTCGTAATAATAAAACTCAGGGGAGGAGTATTACTTGATCGACAGGGTCAATAGCTCATTATACATTCTTATGTTTTACGAACTTTATAAAACGATCCATGCTAACTAAACAGTAAATGGTGAACCCCTCATTGTCCAAATAAGAGACTACATGGCTAAAGGAAGATTCTTCATAATCGCCTAGGTCAGTAAATAGTCATCCTTTAACAGTATTTAAAACCTTATTTGGACAAAACCTACATTTTATTAGTCTTGAAGCGTGTTAGAGTTAATGAGCTAATAGAGTCTGGTAGACTCTCACCATTCTCACCGATAGCTCTAATCTGTAATAAACTTGGAATTCGTTGGCTTCCACGCATGGATGAATATATTTATGGCCCCTCGCCTGGTATGACAGAAGTACTTGAGAGAATAATCTCTCTGTTGAAGCCTGAGAGTATGCTTGACCTATTCTCTGGAAGTGGGGCTTTCTCAAAACTAGCATACACTATGAATGTTAAAAAAATCAAGGCTGTAGACATCTATGTTGAAGCAGCTTGGAGGAACCTCAAGAAACTAGAAGGTATCATGATAGAAGAGAGAGATGCTCTAAGAATAGGAAATGAAAGATACAGTATGGTTGTAGCTGATCCACCTGAAGAAAGAATAAGAGAATTAATATCTAGACTTCCAAAACTTAAAAGACTATATAGTGATATAGCAGTATTATGGGTTGGACCATACTATAAAGCAGGAGAAACGATCAAAAAATTATCAAGAGATAGGAAGTGTATCGTTGTTGAAGCTTGGGGAGACGCGGTTGCAATATTCTGGAAGAAGAAAAAACATAAAACAATAATAGAGAAAGTAGTTAAGAACATTGGATAAGATGAGTAATGCAATAGTTAAATAAAGAATAGTAGTACCTGGAGATGGTGGCGGAGATTGGGTGGAAGACAGGTGAACCCCTATCTACCTACAGGACATAGCGGTGAAGAAGAAGGAAAAAAGAAGAAAGAGAAAAAGAAGAAGTAGCTCTCTACGACTATTATGCTTGAATAGTCAGCTTCTTCCAATAATGCTTCTTCAAAGTTTCTTCTTTAATCTTTGTAAGCTCAGATTCTGGAAGTACTGAGAATATCTCCCAAGCAAGATCTAATGTCTGGTCCAGCGTCCTATTCTCATCATATCCTTGCTTAAGAAAACGTTGCTCAAACAAGTCTCCAAACTCTAAATACTTCAAGTCTATATCGCTTAAACCAGATTTACCGACAATCTCCGATAATGCTCTAAGCTGTACTGCTCTAGCATAGCTTGCATATAGCTGGTTGCTAACCTCGCCATGGTCTCCTCTAGTCCTCTTCTCAGCGATTATACCTGGCCCCATCAATCTAGATAGGCTCATCAAGACGTTTATCGGAGGATATATCCCCTTCCTATACAAGTCTCTACTTAGTACAAGCTGACCTTCAGTAATATATCCTGTAAGGTCTGGTATAGGATGGGTGATATCATCGCTAGGCATAGTAAGAATAGGCATCTGAGTTAGTGAACCTTTCCTACCCTTAATCCTACCAGCTCTCTCATGAATACTAGCAAGATCAGTATACATGTATCCTGGATAACCCTTCCTACCTGGAACTTCTTCTCTAGCAGCACTAATCTCCCGTAAACTTTCTGCATAATTAGTCATATCTGTTATTATTACTAGAACATGATAGTCTTTCTCAAATGCTAGGTATTCAGCAAGTGTTAATGCTACTCGAGGTGTAATAACCCTTTCAACAGCAGGGTCGTCTGCCAGATTCAAGAATAACGCACTACGTGATATTGCGCCACTATCTTCAAGACTTCTCCTAAAGAATCTAGCTTCATCATTCTGTACACCTACTGCTGCGAAGATTACAGCGAATTCTTCTTCTTTCCCTGGGACTGTGGCTTGTCTAGCAATCTGTGCAGCTAGAAGATTATGAGGTAGCCCCGCTCCACTAAATATTGGAAGCTTCTGACCTCTAACCAGGCTATTCATACCATCTATAGCTGACACTCCCGTCTGGATAAAGTCGCTTGGATAATCTCTCTCATTAGGGTTTATAGGGTCTCCATTAATATCTCTATATTCTTCAGCTACTGGCTCAGGTAACCCATCTATCGGTCTCCCAAGACCATCGAAGATTCTTCCAAGCATATCTTCTGATACACCGAGCTCCATAGTCTTCCCTAGGAATCTCGCTCTAGTCTCAGAAATAGAGAGACCTTGCGTACCTTCGAAGACTTGTATTACAGCTCTTCCTCCACCTACTTCTATAACTCTTCCAAGCCTTCTCTCCCCTGTTCCCGCCTCTACTTCTACCAGCTCATCGTATGCAACACTAGTAACATTCTCTACAATCATTAATGGACCTTTAATCTCTCTTACAGTGGCATACTCTACTCCTGAAGCTCTAGCCATCTTATCTACCTCCTACACTGACATCAGTACTGACGGAAATCATTAACTGCTTAAACTCTTCTTCCATCTTCTTCTCTAGTTCATCGAATAGGTCAAGTCTATCATTAGGTATAGTCGACTTAGATCTTATCAATTCAGCTATAATCTTCATCGCTCTTATATCCTTCAACTGTATACCTCTCTCGAGAGCATGGGCAGCTAACTCGTAGAATTTAACGTATAGCCTAATCATTTCAACTTGTTTCTCCGGTTTACAGACAGAATCTACATCATCATATGCTGACTGCTGTAGGAATCCTTCTCTAATCATTCTAGCAACATCTAGGATGAGCTTCTCATCATCTGGTAAAGCTTCTGGACCGAGAAGCCTAACAATCTCAAGTAGCTCATCTTCACGTCTAAGAATCTGGTAGAATTCATGTCTTAGCTTAAACCACTCCTTATCAATGTTCTCCTCCCACCAACTTGAAACAGTTTCAACATACGCACTATATGATTGTATCCAGTTAATAGCTGGATAATGTCTAGAATATGCAAGGTTTGGATCGAGAGCCCAGAAAACTCGAACAAATCTAAGCGTATGAGTTGTTACAGGCTCTGTAAAGTCTCCTCCAGGAGGTGAGACAGCTCCAACAATAGTTACTGAGCCGATTCTCTCAGGATTACCCAGAGTCTTAACTCTGCCCGCTCTCTCATAGAATTCCGCAAGCCTAGAGCTAAGATAGCTTGGATAGCCTTCTTCAGCTGGAAGTTCTTCTAGTCTTCCGCTAATCTCTCTTAATGCTTCAGCCCACCTACTCGTAGAATCAGCTACTAGCAAGACATCGTAACCCATATCTCTATAATATTCTGCAATCGTTACTCCAGTATAGATGCTTGCTTCTCTAGCAGCTACAGGCATATTGCTAGTATTTGCTATCAGTATAGTTCTCTCCATTAAAGGTCTACCAGAGTAGGGGTCAGTCATCTCCGGGAACTTAATCAAGATCTCAGACTCCTCGTTGCCTCTCTCACCGCACCCGATATGTAGAATAACTCTAGCATCACTCCACTTAGCTAGCTGATGGAGGGTGACCGTATTATGAAGTAGGCAGGGAGTGTGGCCACCGACAAAGTTATGTACGTAGGGGACAGTTAAATCATATACAGTGAAATCACCTGAAATAATTTCAACGTCTTCAACTTTATCGAAGAATACTTCTTCTAATGCTTGAGCTGATATTGCTAAATCTTGATCCAATCTGCCTTGAGATGATGGGATTATTCTATTAAGCATAAAGATGCTTAGATGCTCTCCCGTAGATATGTAGTTGTAAATGTTTATTCCTACTTCTCTAAGATTTAAGAATCTATTTTTCTCAAGAAGATTTCTAATAAGCTGAAGGTTTAACGGAGTAGTCTGCCTTAAAGTTCTATTCTCATCTTGAGTCTCAAGATATTTTTTAATTGAAGCAACTTTATCTATCTCTCTAATCTCTTTAAGTACTATTGAATAGAACTTCTCAATCTCATCTATTCCTGAGATTATTATTCTACTCTTATTCTTCTCTTCATCGATTCTAACTGTGTATAGTATACCTAGTCTCGTCAATAAATATGATAACACATGTATAAGTTCTCTTGACGTAGAAGATATCTCAATTACATCTTTATTGAGTAATCCACCGCCTAAATAGTATCCTCTTATGAATCCTGCTATCACATCATCTGGTGATCTAAGAATTATAGATGGAACGGTCAACTTCTTAGACTTCTTCATAGCTGGGAACCCTAGAAAGATTAAGATTTTTACTAATGCTCTACTATTTATCTCAATACATCTTACAGTCTTGAACATCTTCTCTCTACCATCTAGCTGGAAGAGCTCTCTGAGTAGTTGGGTGAACCTTGAGATGACCAGTAGATTATTATTAAAGAATTTCACGCTACGTTTAGTAATCTTTCCATTAGACATTAGTAATCCTAGAAACTCAGCAAGCTTAGACGTCATGTATCGAGGCAATTTTATGCTTTTTCCTCTGGACGAGCTTTTAACAGTAAACTCGAATGGAAGCTCTCTACCTAGGAATTCAGACAGCTTGATAAAGAATTTTAATGAGGGTTTACTCATACAAATCCAGTAGCTCATTAAAGTGTTATAGTTTAATCCAATAGTTCTAGCTAAAGCTTTAATTGAGCCAACTTTTTGTCTTGCTTCTTCCATTATCTCTTTAACGAGCTTAAGATCTTCATCTCCACATATGTATAGATCCTCGACGTCCTCTAGTGGAATAGGTTGATAGTTACTTCGGATAGTTATCTTACGGGGCATAGTTAGAAAGTCTCCTCTAACTATGCTTATAGCAGGAGTCTCTAATATCCTACCAGTCTCAGGATCAAGCTTAAACAATTTATGCAATGGTGTAACCTTTATCTCTCTACCAGAAGAAGTAACTAGCTTCACTAAATATTTTGATCTCCCTCTATAGATGTGTGATGCCTCAAACTCTCTCAATCCTTCACTACTGAAACTTATTATCTTTAATCTACTTATAGGAACAATTAATTCTTCATCTTCCTCATTTATATCATGGTTAGTTATCGCTTCTCTGAATAATTCATCTATCGGTACTAATGTTCCATCGGAAAGTAGAATAGGTGTTCCAGGAGGTACACATTTGCCTGTACCGAAGGCTCCTGGTATGCATCCTGTTCCTCCCTTTGCCATTGGGAATAGTGTATCTAAGACTCTTTGACCAGTTATAAGTGGGACTAATGGGTCTAGTCTTTCACCGAAAGGTCTAGGCTGCCTGACAGGCCATCTATGATGCATTTTTAACTGTTCTTCTCCACCGTTCGTCTTGGTTACTGCTATTATTTCTTCAACTGTGTATTCTCCTTCTTCAGCAATCTCTAATATTTCTCCTCTTCTACTATTTGGTGGAACCATTATTTTATGCTGAATTAATGGTGTTTCTTCAACTATCCCGATAGTATCTCCAGGCTCAACTCTCTGACCTTTCTTAACTGTCGGTGTAAACTTCCACTTCTTATCTAGAGATATGGGTGGAACATGTACTCCACGTTTAATAAATGATCCAAC
>ASPF01000030.1 GCA_000405685.1 Candidatus Geocrenenecus sp. JGI 0000106-J15
TAGATGATAGCATGATGGTTTCTCTCCACTCATTATTATACCAGATATTCTATACGATCCCCAAGTATACGATAGTAGTGGTAGCCAACAACCACATCCATGGGAGGACTTCGATGTTGACGCATGGAGTGGGAAGCTAGGTCTAGGAAAGACATCAAACGGTGAATTCGATTTTAAATGGAATAGATGGCATCTAGAAAGGATGAAGAATCTCTATGATGAACTCAACTCTAATGGACACATGAGAGTTCCCTGGGCAGTCTTTCTCAAAATGCTTATAGACGGATTCTTTGAAAGACATCATAGTAATTGTCTTCAATACTATAAGTTAATGGTTGATAAGAAGTTTATGCCGAACAGTCCAACATTATTTAATGCAGGCACGAGGCTCGGACAATTGTCAGCATGCTTTGTATTAGATATAGATGATGATATTGAGTCAATAATGAATGCTGCTAAAGATGCTGCAATAATCTTTAAGTCAGGCGGTGGAGTAGGAATAAATTATTCAAAACTTAGACCTGAAGGAGACCTGGTTTTCTCTACATACGGTGTAGCATCGGGCCCCGTCTCTTTCATGAGAATCATAGATACCGTTACTGATGTAGTTAAGCAAGGTGGAAAACGTAGAGGAGCAAACATGGGCATACTAGAGATATGGCATCCAGACATAGAAACCTTCATTCACAGTAAAGAGAAAGAAAACTTTCTTGAAAACTTTAACATCTCCGTCTTAATAACACCAGAATTCTGGAGATACTATGAAGAGAAGAAACCATATCCATTGAAAAATCCCAGAGATGGTACAGTATGGAGAACCATAGATCCTGAAAGACTATTTAGAGAAATAGCTGAAGCTGCATGGAGGACAGCCGACCCAGGAGTACTATTCTTAGACAATATCAACAAACATAATATCTTTAAGAGCTTCCTAGGCGATATAAGGTCAACGAATCCATGTATTGCAGGCGATATGAGGATACCAACCTCCACAGGTCTCATAAAGCTCTCAGAACTTCACTCATTATACTGTTCAGGAAAAGATTTAGATATACTCTCAGATAATAGAGCTCTTCAAAATAATATTATTATAACCTCTACTGGAGTTCTTTTAAGAGAATACAATGCCTCTGGAGTTTCTCTGAGAAAGGTGGCGAAAGTAGTTAAGACTGGTATAAAGCCTGTTTATCGAGTAGTTACTGAGCATGGCTATATCTTGAAAGCAACTCGAGACCATCTGATTCTCACTGAGAGGGGATGGACCCCTCTGAAGAAGCTAAGAATCGGTGACAGGCTAATAATACAGTCTGGCGAAGGAGGCTTCGGAAACATAGGCTCTGAAGGTCTCGGAAGAATTCTTGGATGGTTTATAAGCGATGGTAGCATTTCTGAAAACAGAGTAACCATGTGGTTCTACCATAAAGATAAGAAAGTAGCTTTGAATATAGCTAGAGATATACATGAGATATTCCGAGTAAAAGTAAATGTAAGAAAAGCAGAAGATAGAGATGCCTTCTTCATAACATCTAGAAAACTGTATCAATGGTTTAAAGATTTGGGGATAGTTGAGAGATTAGCAGTTCCTGAAATTGTATTCAAGGGGAGGAGGGAGATGCAGAAAGGGTTCCTGCAAGCCTTGTTCACAGCTAATGGTAAAGTAAGCATCAGTAATAGAAGATGTAGTATTAGGTTAACAAGCAAATCAATAGATTTCTTGAGGGATGTTCAGCTACTGCTCTTAAACTTTGGTATAATCTCTAAAATATGTGAAGATAGGCGTGAAGCAGAGTTAAAGATGCCTACCGATGTAAGAATGAGAAATAAACCGTATAAATGTCATGCATATCATGAGCTTACAATAGACAGACAAAGTATAGGCTTATTTGCTGAAAAGATAGGGTTCATGGATGAAACAAACCAGAGGAAGTTGATGAACTGGATTAAGAATAAGAAGAAAAATATTGATTTAGAGAAATACATCACTGAGGTCAAGAGTATTGAGTATGTTGGGTTAGAAGAAGTCTACGATGTCTCTGAACCTATAACAAATAGTTTCATTGCAAATGGAGTCTGCGTTCATAATTGTGGTGAACAGCCTCTATATGCTTATGAGTCATGTAATCTTGGAAGTATCAACTTGTATGCTTTTGTAAGAAAAGTTGGAGGAAAATACGAGGTTGACTGGGACTCTTTAAAGGAAGCGGTTAAGTGGTCTATCAAATTCTTAGATAATGTGATAGATGTCAACAAGTATCCCCTCGAGCAGATTGATTATAAGACGAAGAGAAGTAGGAGGGTAGGCTTAGGGATAATGGGTATGGCGGATATGCTTTTCATGCTTGGAATACCATACAATAGTGAAGAAGGCTTCCAGATGATGAGTAGAATAATGGAGTTCATAGCATACTATGCTTATAAGACAAGTATAGATTTAGCTGAAGAGAGAGGAGCATTCCCACTATATGATCAATCAGATTATCTTAAAGGAAAATTCCCAATAGAAGGATTCAACCATCCTGAACCAACATCTCCTGTAAGTAGAGTTTTTCTCCCTAGAAATTCCTTCAAGAATATTCAACTCTTCAACCATCCCGAGTGGTGGACACTACCATGGAATGAACTAACTGAGGAATTAAAGAAGAAAGGGATCAGAAATAGTCATGTAACAACAGTTGCACCAACAGGTAGCATATCTATGCTGTTAGACGTCTCATCGGGGCTTGAACCTCAATTCGCACTGGTATATGAGAAGAGAGTAACTGTTGGATCATTCTTCTATACAGACATAGAGTTTGAGAGGCAGCTTAAAGAGCGTGGCTTACTTAATGAGAACATCTTGAAGAAGGTTGCAGAGAATGGAGGCTCAGTACAGGGATTAGAAGAAATCCCTGAAGATATTAGAAAAGTCTTCTTAGTGGCATACGATATTCCCTGGTGGGACCATGTTAGAGCACAGTATGAGATTCAGAAATGGGTTGATGCTTCTGTCAGTAAGACGATAAATATGCCTGCATGGGTTACTGTGGAAGACGTTATGAAAGCATACTTTTTCGCTTATAAGCTAGGGTTAAAAGGTATAACAATATATAGGGATACAAGTAAAGCAGCTCAAGTACTTGTAACTCCATCCCAGAAATTAACCAAGTATATAACGTTAACACCGAATAAGACATTAGAATTAATGAAGCAGCTGGGTATAGGTCCTCCGAAGATGCATAATGAATCAAAAGATAAATCAGGTGAAGTCGGTAAAGCTGGAGTTAGACTAATCATTACAGAGGTTGGTGGATCTGAAGTAGCTGTTGAAGAAGAGAAGATAACTAGATTGAAGTCTTCTATAAGAAAAGTTGAAAAATGCCCAGTCTGCGATAGTATAAACTTGATCTATCAAGAAGCATGTCTAAAATGCTTAGACTGTGGATGGGCTAACTGTGTCATCTCGTAAATAACTTAGAAGCTAGTCTAAGAAGATAGAATCCTCCTATAAATCAACCTATTATCTTTAATGCTATACTAGATATCTTTTTTCCACCAATTATAGGTTCAAGTATTGTTTTTGCAGCTCTCTCAAGCATCTTTAAGTATTCTCTAACACTATACTCTCCCATCCTACAGAGTTGTGGAAGCGTTGCGTTAATCCATCTACCACCAGTTACTACATACTTTACTGATTGACCTGGCTCTATCATAAATCCTAGTGATTCAAGCTTTCTAGCTGCAGTAGCATGTAATACTCTATTTACATATTCTCTAGTATGCCTGCTTAAGCTCCTCACGATGATTAAATCTTCTATAGATGCTTCACCTAAAACTATCATCTTAACATATTCTCTGTAGAGTTCTAAACATTCTAAAGCTTTTTCTTTAAGCTCTCTTAATGTATCTGCTCTAGACAACTTCTCCAGCATCTTCAGCTGCATCTTCTTAACTATAAGTGGGGCATCCCTCCTCCTAGCTTCTATCCCTCTATACTTTAACGTACCATTAAATAATGCTCCAAAATATCTATTATTGACAGGCTTAAATGGGTTTATCTTAGATTTTAGGAAGATTATCCACCTGTATCTTCCCTCATAGCTTACTGGTAGCTTAAGTCTATCTTCTATTATTTCTACCAGCTTTATGTAATCATCATCGACAGCGTCTTCCTTAACTATCCAGAGTGAATCAACTAAACCATGAACTACTTTAAACCCTGATTCCTCAACGATCTTTATAGCCTTAATGAGAGTATCTCTAGCTAATGCACATACAGATAGATGGGCTTCTCTTGATCCAAACTTTGCTTTCCTAAAACCTAGATATCCGAAAGCAGTTACTAGAATCCATTTCAGTGCATCTGTTCTCCTACTATATACTTGTCTTAGATGGGGGGTGCTTGCTTCTCTAAGTAGTTTCTTATACTGTAGCCGCTTCTTCAATGGTAGCTCTATAGCTCTCGGAACGATCCCTCTCCATCTCCTACATATATGGTAGCCTACTTCAGGGATTTTTACTCCGCCGTCTCTACAGCATTCACAGTTAATTGTTTCTCCAGAAATATTGTACTTATACATCAGCATAGGGTAAAGACTTTTAAAATCTATCTCTCCAACATTCCAGTATATCCTAGGTTTAACATCAAGTATCAATCCACCTCTATCAGCTATATTGAGCTGTCTTCCACTCATGTAATTTTCTCTATGCGGGCTCCATGGTAAAAGTATCCCAAGCTTATAGGCTTCATAATATTGAAGAGAAGACATACATGACCCGATAGTATATCTTGAAGCATCTTGAATAGGTATCCTACATACTCTAGAAATCTCTATTATCCCATCTATACCTGTTTCTTGATAGAGCATTGAGTTGAAAGAATCTATATGTATTCTTCCTCTAAATTTTAACCCCTTAAACTTATGATATACTCTACCATAACTAAAGTAAGATTTAGATACTGTTTCCAATCTAGGTTTATGATCTAATCTACTAAGTCTTAGCTTAATATTATTTACTTTAGATCTATAGTAGAGGTAAGGTATAAGGAATGAGTCTCCACACTCTGTTATGATTACATCTACATCTAGCGAGTCTAGTATTCTAGATAGTTCTTCAAGAATAGATTCTTCAGAAGAATCTAATACTATCTCTTCATCTTGGAGCTTTAATGATATCTCAGTAAGCTTATCTTGGAGAGATGGTAAGAGGTTACTAGAAGATATCTTAACATCAAGATATGCTATCTTGATCCATGAAGTATCATAGTGAAGATCCTCGACGTTATCTAAAATTTTAAAGCTATTATTTGAGTAATCTATGTATGCAGTAGGGTATAGATTGTAATAATATAGGAATTCCTGGATAGATGGTAGATCTACATTGAATACGCTGTAGAATCTATAGTTACCAATATCCAAGATCTCTCTAGCCAGCTTCTTTCTCTCTCCAAAAGGTACCTTGACTTCTAATACTGTTTCTAGAGAACCTCCTATATGGATATCTTTCTCAGTAAATTCTAATTCATACCTACTTGAAAGTATCTTGCTAAGCTGGACTAATTTATCAAATGGTCCAGCAACATAGATTCTAGGCATCCATTTAATCTTCTCTACTTCTATTCTTCCATTCCTTCTCTTTATCCAGACGGCAACTTCATCTCTACTTAGAGGATGTATATCAAGGAGCCAGCCTTGCATCGATCTTCATCTCCTGCTTTAACTCTTTCTCTAGAACTTTCAATCTTTCTTCATGAGATAGAAGTCCAGACATAACAAGTAAATCAAATACATCTCTCTCAGGATACATCGATGCAGCATGAGAATATGTATGAATACTACCAACTAAACTATCAAATACTTCTCTCTCATCTCCTAGTAGAGCCTTCCTGAAATTTCCCCAACGTTTAAGCTCCAGCTCCAGTCTCTGCCTATAAGTTAACGTAGTTCTACCCATTCTCTACTATGCGAGCCTAAAATGTTGTTTATAAGCTGGAGAGATTGCTAAAAATGGTGAGCCTTATCTAAAAATGGGTTACAACTTAAATAGAGAAGATTAAAGTGGAGATAAATTGGCCATTCATAAGAATTATAGAATCTCAATAGTAATAGTAAATACTAGATGCTTTTAGCATAGAAAGAATAATGATTGGTGAGAAGCTAAGTTTTCATAACGTCTAAGTCTTTTATAGCATGTTTGGTTATCTCAATTGAACATGCATTATATCTTGTACAGAAATCTTCACATCTATCAGCCCATTCTTTCTCTCTATATCTAAGGCCACATCTCTCACAGACATATAGTATCTCATTTGAGACTCTTAGTTCCTTAACCATATTCCTATAATATGGACTCTATTCTATTATATAAGAATTCAGGCCTCATCATACTAATACCTTGATTTTAGAGAGGCAGTACAGATGCTAAGATAGATAAAAAGATAGAATATTGAGCATGATCTACTATGATTCAGAGATCTTCTTGATGACAATGTTAATATTTACGATATTTCAATCCATAAAATGATAACGATGAATTTACTTAACATTCTCTCAGTAGATTTCTCTGAAACGCTTAACTCTTTAATATTCTTCACGCTTACTTCTGCATTGCTTGCAGTTTTCATGCATAAACAAAGAGAGAGAATAGTTGAAGCCTATGTTATAATAGGTTTCGCGATATCATTCTTCTTATCTATACGTCAATTCTTTTCAGTCTCTTCTAGCGGACCAGTTCAGATCTATTCTTCTCAATATCAATTAATATCTTCTCAGATATTTGTTGATGATCTTTCAATATACATTGCCTCAATATTCGTATTCATAGGTCTCATGGCCTCCATATTCTCAGTAAAATATATTGAAGAAAGGAAGAGAGAATACTATCCACTCTTAATAGCTATGGTTACAGGCATGGTTGGCGTAGTATTTTCAGGAGACTTCATTACATTATTTATATTCTGGGAGATGATGAGTCTGACCGCATATGTTCTGGTAGCGTTCTTCTACCGTAGATGGGAAGCAGTAGAAGCATCATTCAAATATTTAATCATGAGTACAGCTGGAACAGCTTCAATACTCTTTAGTTTATCGCTCCTGTACGGCATGGTTGGAACATTATCTTTTACAAGCCTAGCAGAAACATTCAGGATGCCTGAATTCCAAAACAATGCTTGGACATATCTAGCAATAGCATTACTAATAACTGGTTTTGGGGTAAATGCAGCCATGGCCCCATTCCATAGCTGGCTACCTGACGCCCACCCTGCTGCACCAAGCCCTATAAGTGCAATGCTTTCAGGTGTAGTAATTAAGACAGGTGCATATGCAATGTATAGAACGTTAACGTTGATATTTCCATTACCTTCATACAATTGGCAGATAGGTTTAATATTGTTTGCAGTAATAACAATGATTGTAGGGAATACTCTTGCTATGCTTCAAAACGATATCAAGAGATTATTAGCTTTCAGTAGTATAGCACATATAGGATACATAGTATTTGCCTTAGGGATAGGGACTATTGCAGGACTAACTGGAGGGCTACTCCATATACTAAACCATGCATCTATGAAGGCTCTTCTCTTCCTCTCAGCAGGTGCGCTAATCCATACAGTTAAGACAAGAGATCTAGATACATTGAGTGGTATAGGTAGGAAGATGCCTATAACTGTTGCATGCTTCTCAATAGGTGCATTCTCACTTGCAGGGATACCAGGGCTAAATAGTTTCGTAAGCGAGTTCCAGATAATAACAGCTGCAATAGATGCTAAATTATACATATTTGCAGCGATAATGGTATTTAATGTCCTCCTCGGTGCAGCATACTATCTTAGAGTAGTCCAGGTACTGTTCGTCCGCCCTCCAACAGATGTTTCACAAAAAGCAGTAGAAGCATCACCAATAATGCTTACACCACTCATAACCCTGTCAATAATAGCAGTACTCATAGGAGTATATCCTGGACCATTCGTAGAAACCGTGAAAAAAATTGCTGAAATACTCCTAGCATCTTCCTAATACCATTGACGGATAACTATCTACTTATCTACTTTACCCAAAACGGCTAATAACTGCTGTTAAATAATTAGATGTAGAGGGAGGCTATAAATGTCTAAGAAGCAGGATGGGGAGAAGACGTATAAAGCAGATGTAATAAAGAAGGAAGTACTAGAGAAACTTAAGAAGGTTGGAGCAAAAGTCTTTAGAGATCTCTCTAGAGGCGAGTTTCCCGAACTAAATATTCCTTCTAGAACAACTAAGAATATTATATACGATGAGAAGTTGAGACAGTATGTTCTAGCTGGTAAGATGAAGGAGAGAACAACTAAGAATATACGTCATCTTAGACCTTTTGCTCAACTACTCTGGATAGCTTCCTTCGGCAAGATGTTGATTGAAGCATCTAAGACATCTACTCTAAGAGATACATACTATGTAGCTATAGGTGAGGGAATAGACTTTGAAGACCAAGATGAGAGTGATGAAATGATATTGGAGCTAGAGAGCATCATAGACTCTCCTAGAGAAGACTTCCACATATTCCCTGAAGAACGTGCATCAATATATGGAGACCTAGTAATAGAATATACTGTGCCAGGATTCAGAGGTAGACGTGTAGACCTTTCATCACATCCAGATGGTTTTGCAATAGGTCCAGCTCTCACAACAGCTGAATTTGTAAAATGCGGTGCAAAAGTATTATTTGTAATAGAGAAAGGCGCAGTCTTTAGTAGATTTGTTGAGGAAGGCGCTGATAAAAGATATCAAGCATTGCTTCTACATACCGCTGGACAGTCACCACGTAATGCGAGAAAATTAATCAGACGGATACATGAAGAATTAAATCTCCCAGTCTACGTATTTACAGATGCAGATCCATACGGAGTTCACATAGCTTCAGTCCTTATACATGGCTCTGCTCTAAGCGCTCATATAAAAGGAATAAATGTTCCAGATGCAGTATGGGCAGGTGTATGGGCTTCAGACATATCAAGATACAAGCTTCCATCAATGAAACTGAACGACCAAGATATTAAGAGGCTCCAAGAACTAGAGCAGGATCCCAGATACCAGAATGACCCATGGAGAAGAGAGATAAAAGAATTCTGGAAGGTAAAGAGGAAAGCAGAACTTGAAGCATTCAGTAGATATGGATTAGATTTTATTGTTAAAGAATTTCTACCTGAGAGATTAGCGGAGCTACAGAAACGTTGAAGCTCTTAGAAAACTGGCCAGCTATACTCATCGAGAAACCTAAGCCTGCTATAATAATCTCAGATATACATTTCGGATTTGAAGCAGAACTTGGAGATAAAGGAATAAGAATTCCATCCCAGACTTGGAAGATTACAGAGATGCTGATAAAGCTGATCGAGGAGCAAAATCCTCGAGAAATCATTATATTGGGTGACTTAAAACATAAGATCCCTCTTTCTTCATCAATAGAATGGGAGGAGATGCCTCGAGCAATCCAGAAGATAAGAGAGATTGGCGTTGATGTAACACTAGTCCCTGGAAATCATGATGGAGGTATAAAGAAGATCTTGGGGAACGCTGTAAAGTATGCTCCAAGCAGTGGTTTCTTAATTGAAGGAGAGAGAAGATTCTTTATGTATCATGGCCATAGATGGCCTAATGTAGATATAGTTAAGAGCGATCTAGTTTTTATGGGTCATCTCCACCCGATGGTAAATCTTAAAACAGATGTAGGAAGTATAGTTAAAAAACCCGTGTGGATGCTGATAGAAGGAGATAAGAAAAACCTGATCAAAACATTCAAAGAGAGATACAGTGTAAGATTAAAAGGTCATGGAAGAATCAATTTAATAATTCTACCTGCCTTCAACCCTATGCTTACAGGGATATCCATCAACAGCATGAAGCCAGAAGATAGACTGTGGCCTCTTATAAGAACAAATAGTTTCTCAATTACACAAGCTGAAATAATCCTATTGAGTGGACAAAACCTTGGAAGGCTAAGGGAGATAGAGAAGATAACAGAGGATACATTATGACTCGAGAGGAATTAGACTCTAAAGCTTTAGAAGCGATTAGAGAGAGCCGGGTCAAATTATATATTTTCAAGCCAAGCGGAAGAAGAATCTGGATAGTAGTTGGCAGACATGGACGCTACCTAGTCTTACCAAGAGCAGAATACTGTACATGTAATGACTTCTTCTTTAGAGTAATGAGTGGAGAGAAACCATCATGCTATCATCTACTAGCTGTTAAGAAAGCAGTCGAAGAAGAATCATATAGTATCATAGAAAGAGAAGATACAGCATACATGAAGATACTTGAAGATCTACTCAAAGGAGAAGATAGAATAAGATGATAATAGAAATTTCAAAAGCAGCTTAGAGAATCAGCAGAAGAAAACATAGTAGAGAATACGTTAAATCTTTCATAAAATAGCTCCTATAACAGTTCTAGAAATGATATAGAAAGGAAACTGCCTAAACCAGCATCCTAGAAAGAGAAAGTTTTTATAAAACCAAAAGAATAATAGATATGGCAAAAGACCACGGCGCGACGGCGGTGCCACCCAAGAAGAAAAAGGGAGAGAGCCTCCTGGAGATGAATGGGTGGTCTCCTCTCGTGGTCACAAAATGGAGACCTGAGAACACAAGAATACTCAGGTCCAACGCAGGACCCCACAAAACACTTCTAGAGAAGCCTACTCTCCAGGCATAGACTCCGGTTGATCCTGCCGGACCCCACTGCTATCGAGGTGAGGCTAAGCCATGCAAGTCGAAGGTCCCCAGCTTCCGGGGGCCTGGCAGACGGCTCAGTAACACGTAGCCAACCTACCCTAGGGAGGTGGACAACTCCGGGAAACTGGGGTTAAACCACCATAGGAGGCGGGATCTGGAAGGACCTGCCTCTGAAAGTAGTGTATAGGGATGCCTACACACTAGCCCTAGGATGGGGCTGCGGCCCATCATGGTTGTTGGTGGGGTAACGGCCCACCAAGCCTATAACGGGTACGGGCCCTGAGAGGGGGAGCCCGGAGATGGACTCTGAGACAAGAGTCCAGGCCCTACGGGGCGCAGCAGGCGCGAAAACTCCCCAATGCCCGAAAGGGTGAGGGGGTCACCTCGAGTGCCACCCTCGTGGTGGCTTTTGCGGGGTCTAAAAAGCCCCGCGAATAAGGGGAGGGCAAGACGGGTGTCAGCCGCCGCGGTAATACCCGCTCCCCGAGTGGTGGGGACTATTACTGGGCTTAAAGCACCCGTAGCCGGCCGGATGTGTCTCCCGTTAAATCCACGGGCCTAACCTGTGGGCTGCGGGAGATACTGTCCGGCTTGGGGGTGGGAGAGGGCGGCGGTATTCCCAGGGTAGGGGTAAAATCCACTGATCCTGGGAGGACCACCGGTGGCGAAGGCGGCCGCCCAGAACACGCCCGACGGTGAGGGGTGAAAGCTGGGGGAGCAAACGGGATTAGATACCCCGGTAGTCCCAGCTGTAAACGATGCGGGCTAGGTGTCAGGTGGGCTACGGGCTCACCTGGTGCCGAAGGGAAACCATTAAGCCCGCCGCCTGGGGAGTACGGCCGCAAGGCTGAAACTTAAAGGAATTGGCGGGGGAGCACCACAAGGGGTGGACGTTGCGGCTTAATTGGAGTCAACGCCGGAAAGAGAGGCCAGCCAGTGAAATATCTATAATTCACATTTAAAGTAATTATTACTGTAATTGTTACTGGTGGTGAGTGGGAGCATACGAGGAGTGTCTGAAAAATAAGGAGCTCGCAGTCAAGATGAGTTCGAGTTCGGGCTCATAGGCGATGATAAACCAACCTTGGTGCAGTCAAGAAGAAATATTAAGCAGATTGAGGTAATCTTCAATATATGCCGAGAACGTGGATGGACAACTTCGGAGAATCTCTTATTCAAGAGAGGAAATCCATACTTCAGAATAAGCGTGCAGGGATTCCGTGAAATCTACAATATTGCCGGACCATTTGCTCACCTAGAAAAGAATCAATAGGCTCAGCTATTACTTGAGCGTGCTGGCAAAGTAGGCGGCTGTAAGGGCAATGAACAACTAACTGAAAAGTAAGTGCTTGAAATTCTTAAAAGAGATCCTAACAGGAAGTGGAAAATTGAGGAATTATGTCTTGAGTTAAGATTGCTCCCAAGTACTATAAGATCTGCTTTACGTATCTGTGAGAAATCCCATCTCGTGAGAAAAATTAGAAATGGAAAATCAGTCTTTTATGCTCTTGTTGCTGGCTAGGTCCCTCCCGGAGACCTTACCGGGGGCGACGGCAGGATGATGGACAGGTTGAAGGTCTTTCCGGACGAGCCGAGAGGAGGTGCATGGCCGTCGCCGGTGCGTGCCGTGAGGTGTCCTGTTAATTCAGGCAACGGACGAGACCCGCGCTCCTAGTTGCCATCGGGCCGAAAGGCGCTGGGCACTCTAGGAGGACTGCCCCCGAAAGGGGGAGGAAGGAGCGGGCTACGGCAGGTCAGTATGCCCCGAATCCCCCGGGCCGCACGCGACGTTCAATGGCGGGGACAGAGGGTTGCCACCCCGAAAGGGGGAGCTAATCCCTAAACCCCGCCGTGGTTGGGATCGAGGGTTGCAACTCGCCCTCGTGAACCAGGAATCCCTAGTAACCGCGTGTTAAAACCGCGCGGTGAATACGTCCCCGCTCCTTGCACACACTGCCCGTCGCTCCACCCGAGTTGGGTCTGGGCGAGGCTGAGTCATGTTGGCTGAGTCGAGCCTGGGCCTGGCGAGGGGGGAGAAGTCGTAACAAGGTGGCCGCACGGGAACGTGCGGCCGGATCACCTCCTACCGTTAATTCCTGCCTGGACTTCTCTAGAAGGGTGTGATAGGGTCCTGCGTCATATCCTGTTTTTGAGATTTGTTTTTCTCAGTGTAGGTATTTCTTTGCTTGTCTTCTTGTTATTTCTCTGAAGATATTATCGTTGCTCTTAATCTTCCATACATCGTCTCTCTTGATGAAGTTATCCTATAGTTTTTCTCTTTTAGTATGCTGGTGAAAATCTTCGGCTTAGAGACGATAATTGTAAGCTTAGAGTTTGGAGAAGCTTTCCCAATACTCTCAACGAATCTTCTATAGAATTCTACTATGTCTCTTACATTCATTCTTACACCATATGGAGGATTGGTAACAATATGGGTTGGCTCCCAAGTTAGCCACCTATCTATATGGAGGCAGTCTCTAATCATTAATTCTACAGTATCAGCTACACCTGCAGCCTCTATGTTTCTTTTAGCGCCTTCAATACTCTTAGGAGAGATATCGCTTCCAACAATATCTGTAACGGCTTCCAGGTTAATACATTCCTTAGTTTTCTTCTTTAATTCTTTAAGCATGTTTATGTCAACGAATTTCAGCTTCTCTAATCTTATCTCCTTTCTCATTAATCCTGGAGGAATATTCTTTAATTTTATAGCAGCTTCGATAGGTATAGTTCCACTTCCACACATTGGGTCTAACAGGCTCTCATTTCTTCTCCATCCAGATATCTTAATCATTGCTGAAGCAATAGTAGGCTGTAACCCAGCTCTATGAGTATATACTCTATAGTACCTCCTGTGGAGAGATTCTCCAGTAGTATCAAGTCCTAGAAGAATCTCTGAGTTTCTAAGTAGACAGAAAAATTCTACTTCAGGATTGTCTAGGTCAACTTTAAGCTTAATGTTTGTAGATGTTCTGAAGTTCTCAATGATTGCTCTACCTATTGATCCTGCAGCATCTATGCTTGTGAAAGGTAGTCTTTTATCATGTCTCTCAGCTTTCACAGCAAATGTCTGACATGGATCTATAATCCAGGTATAATCCAGCCTTCTTGCAATACTGCATAGATCTTCTAAGGTTTCAACCTTCTCTCTAGCTAAGAGTAGATAAACTCGATTAATCATAGTAGATGAATAGTTTATTAATGCTGCATGCTCAACCGTACCTTTAAAGAAGATTTTTCCAACATCTGGATATACGGGGATCCCAGCTATCTCTTCAACTTCTTTTGCTGCTAGATCCTCTAGACCAGTTACTGTAGTAGCAAACCATTCGAAGTACGGCATCCAGCTCTAATAATCCATCTCATAATACATATTAAAGAAAGTTTCTCAGAGACCTTAAATGCTTAGCAATTACTTATTCAACTATCAAGTATCAATAAGTATTTATAGGTTGTCGTGAAAAAGCTAATAGATTCTCTCTAATCTCAACTCTTTTTGATAGGTCTCATATTAGGTCTGCTTTGAGAGTTATAGTATCTCCAGTGACACAGTGAACACATCTATGCATACATCATGTTACATGATTCCATTTACTAGTTATTTCAGGAAACTTTTCTAGAGCTTGCTGAAGCTTTGCATCTTTATTGTTATCATTGTTTTTTGTTTTTGTTTTATCTTCTTAATCTTCTAAGGATTGTTACGTCTAGTACACCATATGTTCTATAGATTTGTACGGCGAGGAGGATTGCGACTGCTATTATTGCAGCTCCTACTCCTAGTGAGAGTATTACAAAGCTATGGGAGTAGGGGTCGATCCCGGTGGGTGTTATAGCGAATGCTATAAAGTTTAGGTGGGCTGCATTCACCATTAATTCTATAGCTATTATCTGTTTGATTATGCTTTTCTTCGTTGCAAGGCAGTATATCCCTATAGTGAATATTAATCCTGCAATTATTGGGTAGTAGTATATTGGTAGAGCCATTTTAATCACTCCTTCTTAATAGTGCAACGATTGAGAAAGCTAAAGCTACAGCAACCAAGACAAATGCTAGTAGGGCCATGTAGAGGTTTTCCCAGAGGTATTGACCGATAGCTCTACCGATTATATTGAAGTCTAGTGGTTTTATTTCTTCAACTGTTTTCCTCCATCCTAAGTGTATAGGCGGGTTGCTTGATAGGGTGAGGAATAGTAATGTTGCGAAGAGTATTGCTGTAAGTGATCCGAAGACTTGGTATCCTCTCATTATTCCTCCCTCCTATTAGTCATCATTATGACAAGCATGAGTAGAGCGATTGCTCCACCTGCATAGACTAGTAGGAGCATTATGCCTACGTGGAGAGCGTATAGTAAGATGAATATGAAGCTTAGAGAGATTATGAAGCCGAGGAGTCCAAATATTGCTCTAATCAAATTCTCTGATTCAATAGCTATTACTGAGAAGACTATGAGAGAGATAAGTAGAGCTATTTCTAAAGTTTCTATGTTCATTATAGATTTATAGTCTTTTTCCACCATAAAAATATTGTCTTAATATAGCCGTAGGCATCCTATTGTTAGCTTGAGTATATCTCTACTATATCTCCATCTTGTAGTGTATGGTCTGACCCTACTTGTTGTCCCTGTATCCTAACAGATCTACCCCATATTCTTGCATACTTCATGTTTCTAGCTAGGTCTTTATGGATTCTCTCCGCAAGTTCTCGAACAGTTGTATTCTCATTCATTACGATTGGTTTTCTAGAGACTACACCATCTTTCTGAGTATAGACTCTTATCAATCTAAGACTCTTAAATATTTTCTCTTTTAGATCTTCA
Organism: Candidatus Geocrenenecus sp. JGI 0000106-J15; assembly: GCA_000405685.1. Taxonomy (GTDB): domain Archaea; phylum Thermoproteota; class Nitrososphaeria_A; order Caldarchaeales; family Wolframiiraptoraceae; genus Geocrenenecus. The sequence goes on from ASPF01000030.1 coordinate 15,509, forward strand.
AGGTTTTCTTTCTTTTCAGCTGAGATATATGTAAATGGTATCTGGAGGCTCTCTATTATATTCTTGAGTTTATCGAGTTCTGAAGGCATTATGGAATCTACTTTATTCAATACTATTAAGGCTTTCTTGTATATTGTCTCTCTTATGATCGTTTCTTCAAGGTCTTCTATTGATGCATCCCCATATATCTTGACTACAGCATTCTTTATACCTACGTTTCTTAGTAATTCTTCGACTTCTCTATATGTTCCATGAAGTCTTCCAAATGTAACAATCCTTATTCCTCCACTATCTTTCTTCTCTATTATTATCTCTCCCTTCTTTGGTTTTATCGAGATCCCTGATTCATCAAGCAGCTCGAGGATCTTCTCCAATTGTTTTACTGGATTGTTTAGGCCATCAAGAAGTATTATAACTCCATCAGAATTCTTAACTAGACTGAGAGACCTGGTTGTATACTGTGTTTCTTCTAGTTCTTCTGTTAGGATTGCTGGAACCTCTACTAGCTGTATCTCAACATCTTCATAATACATCATTCCAGGTATAGGTTTATCTGTTGAGAAAGGATATGGAGCGACTGTAGGCTTAGCATTAGTTAAAGCTCTTAGAAGACTTGATTTACCTGAATTTGTTGAGCCAATTATTACTACTTGGGAGTCTCCCTCCTTAGGTACTGTGAAGAAATCTCTACGGCTAGTCTTAGCTGCAGCTTTCTTCTCAGCTTCTCTCTTAAGTTCAGCTATCCTCCTCTTCAGCTGCCCTCTAAGCTTCTCTGTACCTTTATGATCTGGAATTAAGCTTAAAGCCTCCTCCAGCGCCTTAATCTTTTCTGGGATTGTTCTCGCTACTTGATATTTCGAGAGAGCTTTCTGTGCTTCTGCAGGCAGATTAGTGGGCATGGCTAGGTCACTAAACCTATTATGAGAATATTAATGGTAAGCTTAAAAGGTTAAACGTTCTAGATAGTTTATAGGCTTCTGGGATGACGTATAGAAAGCTTGTAGAAGAAGCTTTAGAGATGTTTAAGAGTATTGGGGTCGAGGATCCTAAGTTGATTCCTTCGAAAAATCCCTCCTACGGTGAATTAACTTCTCTAGTAGCATTTGATATAGCTAAGGAGAGAGGTGGAGACCCTAGGAAGATAGCTGACGAGATAGCGAGGAGTCTATCCGGCTGTAGCAGTAGGATGATAAAATCTGTTGAGGCACTGTCTGGTTATATTAATTTCAGGGTTGATTGGTCTAAGTATTCTGAAGAGATCCTTAAGACTGTTATCGGTCTAGGCTTAGATTATGGTAGAAGTAGTCTAGGCTCAGGGAGGAAAATAATGGTTGAGCATACTAGTGTTAATCCAAATAAAGCTTTACATGTAGGTCATGCTAGAAATGTCTGTCTAGGAGATACGCTTTACAGGTTGTTCAGCTTCTTAGGATACGATGTAACCGTCTTAAATTATATAGATGATAGCGGAACCCAGATGGCTGATATAATACTTGGTTTTACAGAGCTTGGATACCCTATCGATCCTTTAGATGGGTCAAGATTTGATGTTTATTGTGGAGACGTGGTTTATGTTGAGGTCTCTAGAAAGGTTGAAGAGGATCCTTCATTAGCTGAGAAGAGAAGAAAGATTGCTAAGATGATTGAGGAAAGAGATGAGAGATACTATAGATTGAATAGGATGATGGCTGAGAAGGTTCTTAGAGATCAGCTTAAAACATGTTGGAGGCTTGGAGCAAAATATCATATTCTTAACATGGAGAGTGATATTTTATCATATGATTTATGGGGTGAGGTCTTTGAGAAGCTTATCAAGGTAAGCGCAGTATACAAGGCTGAATCAGGGGTTAAGGCTGGATGCTGGCTTCTAGACTTATCATCCCATCCTGTACTGGGTAAGGAGGGAGATGAAGTACTTGTTAAGAGTGATGGTTCAACAACATATGTTGCTAGAGATATTGCTTATGGAGCCTGGAAGCTTGGAGGTACATCTAGAGACTTCAAGTATAAGGTTTGGTTTAGAGATCCATGGGGAGGAGAGGTTCTAGTTACAGACCTAGATGGAGATGTTGAGAAGACGATAGGAGATGTTGAGAAAGTTATAAACGTTATAGATATTAGGCAGAAGAGACCTCAGGAGATCGTTAAGTATGCTTTAGAGCTTTTAGGCTTGAAGTCTGAGAGATATATCCACTTCGGGTATGAAGTGGTTGCTTTAAGCATTAATGATGCTGTTAAGATAGGTTATGAGCCTGAGCCTGGTCAAGAATTCGTCCATATGAGTGGTAGGAGAGGGCTATACGTTAAAGCTGATACACTACTAGATATGTTGAAGGAGAAGGTTAGGTTTGAGGTTAGAGAGAAGCATCCTGAATGGGTTGAAGAGAAGATTGAAGATGTTGCAGAGAAGATTGCAGTAGGAGCTTTAAGATATTCTCTGGTAAAACCTGATACCGATAAGTTGATAATCCTCGATACTGGAGAGATGTTGAAACTAGAAGGGGATACGGGGCCATATCTACAGTACTCTTATGCAAGAGCATGTAGAATTCTTGAGAAATCTAGCTTGGAGTACTCCTTCAAGCCTCCAGCTAAGCTAACAGAAGAAGAAAAACAGTTATTGAGGAGGATTGCTAATTTTCCAGAAGTCGTTGAGGAAGTAGGTAGAAGCCTTCTTATCAAGACTCTACCTAACTATG
>ASPF01000031.1 GCA_000405685.1 Candidatus Geocrenenecus sp. JGI 0000106-J15
CGGTGCAGGAAACATACTCGCCAAGCTTACCACAGATATAGTTAAGATAGCTGTAAACAGCAGCTGGAGAGACCTAGACCTGCTTCCATCGGCTATAGTGAAGGTGAGGGCTGGAGAAGGATTCGGGAGCGGCATGGACCCGAAGAAGGGTGAGAGCGACTACCTCAAGAACGGAAGAGAGGCTCTGAAAACGAAGATTAGAGAAGTACTCGAGGCAACAGGCCTAGACTGGAAAAGCGTAAGCCTGATACCAGTGATTATAAGCGCTGGCCATGGTTTCGGGAGCGGTTCGGGACCAAAGATCGTTGAAGACTTGAAGAAATTGTTCCCCAACATACCGGTAATTGTCTTCGTTACCAGTCCCTTTGAATGGGAGGGGAAGGAGGTTGAGTATAAGGCTTGGAGATGCGGTGAAGAGGTAGCCAAGAGGACTGGAACAGTAGTGATAGACAATGAATATGTTAGGAGCATACTGGGCAGGGAGCTACCTATAACCGTAATCCTCAACAAGGCGAACCAGTACATCTCAAGCATGATAGACACCTTCTTGAAGATAGCTACCTCCAAGACAATACTCTCAAGCATAGACATGACCGACCTGAGGAGGGTGGTTGAGAAGGGCCTGGTATACATGTTCACAAGGTCTTTCAATGAAGATGAGCCTATAACAAAGATATACGACTCCGACAGCACTTTGTGTAAGTATACTGTGGACATGGTTAAGCATCTACCGACCAGGGCTGTAGCATTCATACAGTCCCCCAGATCCCCTCCATCAACACTCTTCGACATACTGAAGGAAGCTGCCGAGAAGACCCTCGGACTGGAGGTCGCTATCTTCAAGCCAGCCGTATTCATCGGAGGAGATAGGCTCAGGATAAGCATGATCATGGGAGGGTTCAAGTGGTGGAGGTGATCTCCTCCATGGCCGTGAGTAGGGATGGGGGTTGGATTGAAGATGCCTAGAACCTCAGTCCACATGCTACTAACGCTTACATCCCTAGCAACGATACTGAAGCTACTTGGAATACCCTATAGGGAGATACTCCTAGCAGTAGCTCCAGCGTTGCTTTTAGACCCGATAATAGATGCAGGCCATACAAGCTCTGGTAGAAGCATTATAACACACTCGATACTTACAGCACCTCTAATAGGATTACTAGTATACCTCTCAACAGGGCTCCTCATAGGCTTCCTAAACCCATTCATAAAGTCACTAGGACTGGATACGAAATCTCTTGAAAACCTCATACTTTATGGATGCTTATACACCTCGATACTACACCTGCTCCTAGACTCGCTCACATACCAGGGCATACACATCCCAGGCCTGGGCTGGGTAAGCATGGCAGACCTTGAATCTCAGGGAGTTTTAGCGAATATAATCCCAGTAGCCATATCCATAGCACTGGTATACTTCTTCTGGGCTGGTGGTGGGGCATGGACACATATATGAAGCAGGCTGTGGCTAGAGCTCTAAGCAAGATAGTAGACCCAAACGAAGCCATGATGATGGTCGAGGAAGCCTCAGACAAAAAGTTTCTAGAAAACATCATAAATATAATCAGGGATAGGTATCAGGGAGAGTCGAGAAGCATACTTAGAAGGCTTGAAGAAGCATTAGAGATCAGAGATCTAATCCTAGCGGAGAAGCTTAGGAGGGCTTATAAGAGGTGAGAAAAATGTTCAAGATAAGAGGTGAGGAGGAGGAAGAGGCGCCATTCAAGATAGTATACAGGAGGGCCATGACGAGGGCTCAGACCAAGATTTCAAGCCAAGAACTATTATTCAAGCTACTCGAGCTTAGGGTAAAGAATGAAGTAGATGGAGAAGCATACTTCGAGCTTTTGAAAGAATATTATGGGAGGGCTGTGAAAACAAGCCTAGACATGGAGAGGTTCGGAGAATACATCGGCAAGCTCGAGCTTCTAGGAGACCTAGATACATTGAAGGTGTTGAGGGAGTATGAGCAGGAGGTTAAGAAAGATGTCTGAGAAGAGGGTTAATAGGAAGAACAATTGGGTTACAATCTCGCTACATATGCCCGAGGTATTGCTAGAGGGTTTAGACATGCTCGTAGAGGCGGGGCTATATACCTCGAGGAGCGAGGCTATGAGGATTGCGGTAAGAGACCTGCTAAAGAGAGAGCTTAAACAGGAGTTCTTTAAGATCGTGAATGATGTAGTGAGCGGTGTGAATAGAGGTGGAGAAACATGACTTCTCAGATGGAGGAGAGGCTTAGAGAGGCATTAGGAGATAAAGCATTCAAAGCCTTAAGATGGTATATATCTAGAGCTATAGAGATGGATATGGTTGAAGCATTAGAGAAGGATCCTGAGAAGGCCAGAAAAGCGTTGGAAGAACTCTTCAAGAGCAGATATCCAGCGGAGATACTGATGAAGGTTGCAGGCATAGATGTAGGCCTCCAACACCACTTAGAAGAGGATGGGAGGGAATGATGTTATGAGCGAATATCAGAGAAGACAGCTTACAGCCTTTTTTACAATCTTAATTATTATGACATCATCCCTCCTCATCTTCATGGAGGATGCATACTCACAACCTACATGGAGCTTTAGGGTAGAGGTTCCACCAGTAAAGCTGTACATGGGTGAGTGGGGTAAAGTATATGTAAACATAACGAACATAGACTGTAATGAGAAGGGATACTACGTACTGGAGTTCAAGTCTGCGAACGAGGATTATATCAATGGTATAAAATCTAGGGCTTATGATATGAGGTCTAGAGGCTTCATAGAGAACTATACCTTGAAAGCTGAGAACCTATGGGGCAAGGGCGGAGAAATATATGGAGACTATACATTATACCTCGAAGGAGTCTGTAGTGGGAGAAGCATAGAGGTTGCTAAAGTCGGGGTCTGGTTCCCATTCAAAGGTATAGCTAGAGCGATGACTTTCTGGAACCATTCTAGATTCGAGCTTAAGGCGTTCAACCCTGTAAGATACATCCTCGACGGCGTAGACCCAGAATCCTCAAAGAAGCTTGAATTCAAAGTATACATACCTGAAGACATACCCTCGGAAGAGATAGCTACAAAGCCTGCGGTAGATATAAGGGTCAGTTTCCCTGGATGGCTTGAATACACTCTTGAATCATACAGGATAGACGTGAACGATGCAGAGATACAACCATACAGGACCTTCAACCTAACAGTAACAGACTTCGACGGCCTGAACCCGATACCCAACGCAAAAGTGGTTATTAGAAGGCTCATGTATTACTACGAGTCTAGAGAATACATCACTCCAGAGAATGGGACGGTAAAGATACTCAGACTATATGATGACAAGTATGAGGTAACCGTCTACTGGAACAGTACAGTATACAGGCAGGATTACCCCCACATACACCATGAGCAGCATTGGGCTCAGGGGATGGCTTCATTTAAAAATATCAGGACTGGATTATTTAACCTAAAGGTGAAGGCCTTGGACGTTAAGGGGGCACCCCTAGACGGAGCCAAGATAATCCTTGACGGCGTAGAGAAGACTGCGGAGAATGGGGATGCATTATACAGCCTAGTACCTCAGGGAAACCATACGGCGGAGATATACTGGAAGGACGTAGAAGTGTTCGATGGATGGCTCTGGGCAGGATACCATCCAACAATCTATCCATGGATGACTAGGCCTGCTGTCTCACATGAACTGAAGCTGCCTGTAGCAGACTTAACCGTGGAAGCAGTAGATACTGGAGGGAACAGGATCCCAGCAAACTTCGCGGTAACCGGCCCAAACATCGAGACAAGCATAGAGAGCATATATTCTCTAAACGGTCTACTCAACGTCAGCCAGCTACCGATAGCAGAATACAATGTTAAAGGCTCAAGCTATTTAGAAGCATTCGGTAAGACTGTTTATTCGGAAAGCGTCTACAGACCTGGAGAACCTTCAAGGCTCGTTATGCCGGTACATTCTCTAACAGTCGTTGTAAGAGATAGTGAGGGTGGACCGTTGAAGGATGCTGAAGTCCGGCTAGGACCAGTAGAGAAGTTTTCTGGAGAAGGTGGCTCGCTAGTATTCTCAGGGGTCCCAGAAGGAGAATATGACCTCGAGGTTAGATGGCTGGGGATCCCAGTATATTCTAGGAGAGTCAAGGTATCTGAGCCCACCAAGCTCGAGCTTAATGCAAGAGTCTACGACATATCCGTAATATTCGTGGATAAAGATGGAGAGAGGGTTTACGCAGACTATGTATTCATAGATCCAGCTGGTAGAGAGTTCAAAGGAGAGTTCAAGGATGGCTTCGAGGCTGAGATGGTTCCAGATGGACTATGTAACATAACGATAAGAGACCATGAGACTGGGAGAATTCTATACAAGTCGGCTGTCCAAGCATACAAGCTTGCAGAATCTGAAGAGATAAGGCTACCGATAGAAGACATGATATTCAAGGTCTCATGGCTTGATGGCGGGCCCGTGGAGAAGGCTAGGATACTGATAGTTGATGTCGAGACTGGTGAAAGATTTGAGGAGTACACGGGTCCTGCAGGCAGAGCAGTCTTCGAGAACGCTAGGCACTCAAACTACAAGATAGTGGTATACTATCCCTACACGAGCCTGCCAGTATATTCTGTTGAGACGGGCTTCGCAGGCCAGACCATAACAGTAACATTGAGACAGGCAGCAGTCAATATTAAGGTTCTAGATGCTATGGGAGGCCCGATACATGGTGCAGAGGTGCTGATATACTATATGGAGACCCTTCTTGGGAGAGGGTACACAGACCCTTCAGGTAGGATAGGGCTAACAGTATTGGAGAGGCCGAGCTACAGGGTTGTGGTGAGGCATGGCATCCACCAGACTGAGACATTGGCGGAGCCGAACAGGTATGCAGAGGTCAGACTGGGTCTGGCTAGGATCCTAGGCATGGAGGTGCCTCTTGGTGAACTCTCAACATTAACCTATCCTTTAGTGATGGTGGTGATAGTTGTGATTGGAGTAGTCGTAAAGACCATGCCAAGGCTCTTGAAGAGGTTGGGTGAGTAATGTCCCAGTTAAATATGAATAAACCAGTAGATCTCCAACTCAAAGCCCGTCTAGACCGTACCTATGAAATGCTACCATTTGTAGAGAAGAGAATAGGACTGCCATTAATAATGGTCTCCGTAACCCCTGAAGTTAGGTCTGTAGAAGTTGAGAGGGTACGTCTGTTAAACATCTCTTCTATAGACTTGGATGTAGTTGAGGGCTCCCTGACATTAAATATAACCTTTCATGTAGGTTTAGAAAAGACATCACCCTCCTCCATACCCTCATTCATCAGGAGGCTGATGCCCAGCAGAGAGGTTGTAACAATTGAGAAGAGCGTATCAGTGCCTCCTGAAAATATTTGGAGGTACTGGGAGACCATATACTTGGGACTCATACATGGGAAGATAAAAGTTAAGACCTGTTATAGAAGTGGCAATGAAAGCGTCTATGAACACATCATCTACATAAACCAGGACCTCGAAGAGAAGATTCTCGAGGCCTTCCAGAGACATGTTCTGGAGAAGCTTCCGCCCAAGATATACTCCAACCCCGCCTACCTAAATTATTTGAAAAACTACACGCTCCTCAAAAAGTTATCCAAGAAAACCCTGAGGGAGCTAGCCAATCATGGCATAGTATCGTCAAGCGGTGAGGCATTAACCTACTTTGGAAGAATGTATCTATTATGGGCCGAGAGGAGGGGTCAGCTTCTCGCTAAAACTCTAATAGATGCTGAAACAGAACTAGCTTCCATAGAAGAGTTGGAGGAAGCCCTCAAACGAGAAGAAGAGGAGGAGTCTAGGCTCAAAACAGAAAGGCTCTATCCCTGTATCGAGGAGCTCTACGCTGAGAGGCTTTCAGAAGAACTTATAAAGAGAGGAATGCTCACGCCTACCCAGTCCTACCTAGCGGGCAGGCTTCGAGAATACTTCTCCTCAAGCCCTGAGAGGCCATTCATAATCTTCGGCGTAAGAGGTGTAGGGAAGACATTCACCGTGAGATACGTCTTGGAGGACAACTACAGATACACTTACGTAGATAAGGAGTTCTGGACTTTGAAGAGTGTAGTTAAGGGTGAGCCCATGATAGAAGTATTCGACGACTGGCATTATCTCTGCGAGGGAGTTATCAGGGGGCTCATAGGGCCTGAAGAGTTTAAAAGCTTCCTAGAAAAACTTAGGGATGGTATGGGCGTGAAACATGTAGTGCTCGTAAGCGATGAGATGCCCTCAGCATATCTCTACAAGCTCCCCCAAGAGCTTGCGGGAATAGTTGAAGAGCTCGTAGGCCTAACCATAAAAGGGAAGCTCAACCTTCAGAATGTAAACATCCTGGAGCTTGAGCCGTCTTCGGTAGCCGACTACCTAAAACATATTGAGGGGGCTGAGAATTCAAAACAGTTTATAGAGTTCCTCTGTAAAGGTAGGCTTAGGAGGCTTGCAAAGATACTTAAACAATTTAATGGTGTACCGCCCATTGAGATGCTTATACAATGGGTTGGAGAAAGGCTTGAGATAGATGGAGACTCATCCAGGCTACTCTTAGCGAAGCTTAGGAACGATGAGGAAGAACTCAAGAAGATAGTCAGCGAGATTCTTAACAAATACGTTAAACCTGTGGAGAAGTCTAAAAGGAGGAAAAGAAAAAGAAGGAGGAAGACTGGTCAACCATTACTCAGAAAGAGGCCTAAAACGAGAACTGATAAGCTACAGCTGGAGGAGGCCAAGAAGAAGCTTGAGGCTACGTTTAGAGAGATATTATTTACGATAGAGTCAAACCTACCTAAACTCTTCGGTGAGGAGGTGTTGGAGAGATGAGCGAGCAGACCTGGAGAGTTATAAATGAAGTGGTGTTTAAATGTAGGGGATGGGTTGAAAGCATCCTGCTGACCAGTAGTGATGGCCAACCACTAGCATACAGTAATACTCTTCATATTGTTTATACTGCTTTTCCCTATACTCTATTCTAGAGATTGAGTTCTTTCTTCTTGGAGTCTGGTTAATGGAACTATCTTGACGGCTCCGCAGTCAAGTATGGTATAACCTCTCTCAATACATCCTGCACATACCCATCCAATAGACATCTTATGTACCATCAGCTCTCTTCCAGGATACACGTATGCATAGTCTTTAACCAAGACCGAGCCCACGCCCTTATGCTCAAAACATTCTCCACCAGCAGCCCAGTCTAAGATGTCGAATACAGCAAGCTTCTTCAACTCCTCCTCCGTCAAAAGCCTACCCAGACCCATCACATATAAATATGCGGACTCTGGATTTAACTCTTCTAGACTACTCTGAAAATGCAGCATCATATGGAGGGTGCTTCCAGCCCTTCCAACCCCGCCCCCACCTATAGACTCGATTAACCTGATGAATGTCAAGTCCTTTGAAGGTTGTATAGGCTTTTAAAGCCTCCAATCCTTACATACCACACAATATATCATCACTTCAACNGTAATGGTTAACCATCTTAAGACCTAGACATTGTAGACTTAGTAGGAGGTGTTTTATGGCCATCCAGCAGGAGGTCATACAGAAATTCAAACATGCAGGCCATCCATTGTAAAAGTGTTACATTAGAAGTGGAGGTTCTAGAAATTCTTTAGGTAAAACGTATACGAGGCACAGAACCTTTATTAAACGCCCCCCCCCCACATTATACTTAAGGACTAGAGGTGGAGGTTTTGAGGAAGGTTATCCTAGCCGTACTCCTAGCCGTAGCATTGCTCTCGATAGCAACCGTAGCAGTCGCGTTGACCTTGACGCCAAAGAAGATAGCTGGCTCAGCTATGGTGGATGTCTCCTGCCCAGCAGGACCGTGCTCAGCAACAGTAGGATGGCGGTTAGACAGTAATTACGACGTGGACGCCTGCATAGTCTCGTGGACGCCTGCATTCTCCGGGGAGGCGACCGTCGCCTGCATAGTCTATGACAGCGGCGGCAACAAGCTTGCAAACGGCATCATCACCGATGAGTCAGTCGTAAGCGGCACGGCTGAGACTAACACTATTCCGCTGACCGACACGGTCGATCCAAGCGAGATATACCAGGTAGAAGTAGTCATTATGGAGGAGATGCCGGAGTAAGGTGGCTGATGTCCCCCCAAAACTCCCCATATTTTCTTTATCCCCGCAAGATTAAGATAATCATACTTGTTATCATGCTCATGATTGTATTACTCTCTCTTACAGCGTACTCTGTAAACTTATATGTTAGCCCTCAGAGTATCATAAGAGGGGGCTCGGCTGAGTATCATTTCGATGCTGGAGCTGAGAGAGTCCGGGTTGCAAGGCTACTGCTCTCAGGAGATATGGTTGCAGGGGTAAGCTTAACATGTAGCAAACCCCGACCATCCATAGGCTACTTCACGGTCTCCGTAAAATTCTCAAACGGCGTTGAGTCCGTATCAGCCCAGATAACCACCTATCAAGGTATAGGAGCAAGCTTCACGGTAGAAGTATACTTTCCAAGACCCATCAACTACTACCCATCACCAGTCCTGTATGCGGAGGTCTACAAGACTTGAGGCTGACGGCGATACTCCTCATATCATTGATGGCCTTATCCATTCTAGGATCCACATATGTTCTATCCGTATCGTTATATGGAGAAGTTAAGAGGGTTGCTTCAGGCTCAGCTGAGGTCAAGCATTATAATGTGAAGGTGTGGGTCGTCGGCAACATCGTTCTCGGAAACTTTCTACGCCGGGTCTCCCTAGATGTCATAGTAGATGTTAGTGGATACTATACCGTAACGCTAACAGTCTGGAACGACTTAGACAGCCTTACAAGCTCCCAGACAGTATACCTTATAGCCGGTGAAACAAACACGGTAACCTTTTGGGTAACCTTAATAGAAAGCGATAATGCTGGCTTCAGCCACAGGGTTGAGGTGGAGCCTTTATGAGGTGGAGAGCCCTAATATACATAGCTATAGCATTAATAATAATTGTGGCATTTCTCCCTGAAAGCCTTGGAGGCGTTGTCGGATACTATTATGTAGTCTCAGGCAGTATGGAGCCGTTTATACCTGTAGGCTCACTAATCCTAACGCATCCACCATGGCTTAAGCCTCCTAGCATTGGAGACGTCGTAGTCTATAGTAGTGAGAATCTAGGGCTTATCGCTCATAGATTGGTAGGGATGGAAGATGGAGAGTATGTTATCGAGGCTGATGTTGGAGGCTACTCCGAGAAGGTTTGGCCTGGAAAAGTTATAGGTGTGGCAGTATTGATCATACCCTTGGTGGGGTGGGTTGGGATAGCTGCCTCGGCAATCCAAGCCCTGCCAGTAGTAATCAGCATACTCTTGATAGCTTCATTTATACCTGGCAGGCCGTCTAGACCATTATACCCATTATCGGCGGGGCTTTCACTGCTTCCAATACTCCTTCCACTGAATCCTGGGTTGATGTTCCTCGGCCCATACAGTAGATACTTCTATACCGCTTTATTCCTCTCAGGCTCTCTGACGGCATGGTATGCAGACTTAAAGAGCTATGCTCCTCAGTGGGTTGTAGAGCTAACCCTTACAGTAGTAGCCGTAACGTCTATAATGGTGGTGAGGCTTCCATGGACTTGACTCAGCTCTACAGAAACATACTACTCTCTATAACATTAACTATATTTACCCTACTGTCCGCTCAAGCTTTTCCAGCTGCCTTATCGGAGGAGGACCTTGGATATGGATACGTTACATCTGACCCCGAGTACCCACTCATATCTAGAGGAGTGTATATCGATGGAGAGTATGCTAGGCCTAGAAGCCTACCACTCAAGGTTGAGGCGGGCTCAACGGTATGCGTCATCCCAAGCATATACGTGGACATCGATAGGAGATATGTGTTCAGGGGCTGGAGCGATGGCTTCAGAGACCCATGCAGGACTGTCTCTGTAAACATGACTTATAAAGCAGTATACTATGAGCAGGTTCTGGTACAGGTCTTCTCAGAGCTTAGAGAATACTCTAGGAGCTTCTGGGTGGATGTTGGAGAGATGGTGAACCTAACCGTCCCAGAAGTCATCGAGAAAGATAACGTACAGTATAGGTTCGTTGAGTGGAGCGGTGGAGAAGAGCCTTGGAGCCCTACAAACCATTTCATAGCAGTAAAGCCTATGAGGCTTGAATTAAGATGGGAGCCTAGATACTTATTAACGCTGACGTCAAGCTATGACGTAAAGCTGAACGGTTCAGGATACTATAGGAGTGGTGCTCTATCAGTTATATCCGCACCTGAAGAAGTACTGCTTGAGCCTGGGAGGAAGCTAGTATTTGAGAGGTGGGTGAGCGTCGGGCCGATACCAGCTATAATACCTAATGATGGGTCGAGTACCACTACGTTAAGAGTTGAGGCGCCATACATCATTAAAGCAGAATATGTAGAGATGTATTATGTCGAGATTCTAGGGCTTGGCGGAGAAACAATTGTGAAGAAGTGGTTTAAGGAAGGAGATGTAGTCCAGGTCTCGGTAAGACTGGTCATAGAAGTTGTACAGAACGAGGTTAGATACGTCTTCAAGGGGTGGAGCGATCCATCCATCCCACAGATACCGAGCTTAACGTTATCGGTAGACGGGCCCTTGAAGATCCAGGCGATATACGAGAAGCAGTACAGGGTCGAGGCTGTAGGCGAGTTTGGAGTCTCGGGGACGGGCTGGTATCCAGAGAACTCCACGGCCATCCTGAAGGCTCCCATAAGTCCTAGGACCATGCTTCTGCTGAAGACTGTCTTCAAGGGATGGTCTGGGGGCATAGGAAATGCTGTGAATAGGGGAGATACGTTAATAGTCAGAGTGGATAGGCCTTTAAGGGTCGTGGCTGTGTACGGTATTGAGCCTGACTACATCTCCATGGCTGTCGTAGGAGGGGCGATAACGGTCTTGGCGGCTGTGGGGCTTAGAAAGACTGAGAAGAAGAAACGCGTTGAAGAGGTTTGGTATAAGTCTGGAGAAGTCGTCGAAGTTGAGGCTGAGCGAGCCAAGAGCTAGATGAGAGTTCTAGCCCATAACCCCTAATATCCCCGATCCTCAAATCTTTTAAGGAGACCACATATTTATCAAGCCTCCAACAGTTATACACCCACAACATCTACAGAGGTTGACGCTGTCCCTATGATAATACTGGTCCCACTGGCAATGCCGCTCACAGTAGCAATTTCCAGCCAGCTAAGGTAGGATGAGGATACGTTACTGTAGGTGATTGCCATGCCGGGATGTAAAACAGAGTACTGCGAGCTAGACGAGTTGGACTACGACTAATGACGGTTATATGTGAAGGCTTAAATATTAACGGTAGGCTTAACAAATTAATGGGGATAACATAGGAGTGGTTGCGAAGAGAGCTGGGAGGAAGGCTAGAAGGGCTGGGAGGCGTAGGAGAAAACACAGGAGGCCCGTAGAAACTCCTGGAAGAGGCTTCAAGCCTGTAGAAGTCTCAAAGACAAACTATAAGAGCGTCGAGGGTTTCTGTAGGATATGTGGAGCCAAGATCCACGGAGATAACGCATTAATAAACCATGTATCGGAACACGACGGGGGGATAGCTATTGGCAGGTATGCGTCCATGGACGAGGATGCAAGGTTCAATACCATCTTTAAGCTGGCTGAAAGATTCCTAACATCGACGGAGCCGGAATGGTATAAAGCCTATCAACCCTTAAATATGGAGAGCAGCCATCAATGTTTAGAGCATGCATCTGAGAGAGTTCATCAGTAGGATCCTCCTTGGAAAGGTTGTCTCAAGGCTCCTCTCAGCAGAGTTCATAAAATTCAATATAGTTGGAGGAGTAGGCGTCCTCGTAAACATGGCTGCATTCTACCTTTTCTACAACCTCCTAACCATACATCACATGGTATCGGGCGCCCTAGCCACAGAGCTAGCCATAATCAACAACTTCATCCTCAACGACCTGTTGACGTTCAGGGGGAGAGAAGTCAAGATGGATGTCTGGATGAGACTCATCATCTTCCATGCCTCAAGGCTTCTAGGCATGGCTGTGACCCTGGCAACCCTATACATCCTATCTGATATACTGGGTCTAGACGTTCTCTTCTCATACCTCATAAGCATAGCGCTAGGCGTCCTAGCAAACTTCTACACAAGCGACGTATAGGTGTGGGCTAGGCAACCCAGCAAGTAACGCTTTTATCCCAGCATGCCAAGATAATATTTGATGGAGAAGAAGCATACCGAGAAAGAGCATGCACTTAGATACTACTTTCCAAGGATAGTATTGCCTCAAGGCTTCTGGACCCTGTATATTTAATGATGGCTCTTCATGTCTCAGGCTTCTATATAGTAGTAGCCTTCCACCAGCGGTCAGCAGAGCATCAGCCTATGTTCTGTATCCATGCCCTGCCATTGAAGTCCCAGTATACTAGGCTTAGCTTCTCCATCAATGCCGACTTAACATTTTCTCCATGGCTGTATATTTAATGATGGCTCTTCATGTCTCAGGCTTCTATATAGTAGTAGCCTTCCACCAGCGGTCAGCAGAGCATCAGTATCCGAGACCCACGCTATATCTACGACCTCTCCTGGAGCCTTATATGGTAGCTGCTGGATCCAGTATCCATCCCATACGTATAAGCCTCCATCAGATCCGCCGATTAATGCATATACTCCATCCGGCTTCACGGCTATAGACCTGAGCTTCTCGCCTCCCGGAGGCTTATAGTAGGATGTCTTGCCATCCCTGTATGCTACTAACCCGATGTCTCCTACGGCAGCTAGACCGCATGGTATCCCATCCAGCCCCTTCATAGTACCATTAACCTTGACAACCTCGGCTGGCCATGATGAAAATACCGCTAACATTGATTTCCCGACCGCTCCATAACCATTTACTGCGTAGAGCTCCACCCCTCCCAAGACTTCTCTTGAAGACATCTCGTTTATGGAGACTTCTACGAGGCCCTTCCTGCCAGCTAGGAGTATCCTGTCTCCTACAAGCCAAACATCAGTATATCCGCTTACAGTGTATGGAAGTATATTTACGCCTGCATTGGAGACCAGCACTATCCTATCCTGCGTGAGCAGGGCCGCCACATCTCTATAGGTCGATGAAGCTATGTAGTTCATCGAGGGCGCTTCTACAATCTTGAATAACCCGCTTCTATATGATAGGACCTTGTCTCCAGCAATGTATGCTGTTCCAGAATCCGATGAGACAGTCGTGTATTTTCCAGATGGTGCGTAGGGAAGCTCAACAGCATTCCTAGACATTTTCGCATACCATCCCTTCTCTCCTACAGCGTAGACCTCGCCATCCCTGCAAGCCATACTTCTAGGTTTGAAGGGTAGTATACCGTAAACCTCAAGCTTCTCTCCATCAAACCTGTATATGGTTGAGCCTGAAGACAAGTATAATACATCACATGAGGCATACTTCTCATACGACCCCTCTATAACCTTCTCGTTGTCAGATACCCTGACTACGCCATTCTTTAGAAGCCCGTAAAGTATGCCGTTGAGCCATATAAGTCTACTGTATGATCCAGCCTTCAACTCCCTCAAGGATCCCTCCTCTAGATAGTATATCCTGTCTTTTCCGAGGATGTACAGCCTCTCTGCTGGTAGAATGTCTATAGCTTCTAGACTAAATACCGTGGATATGCCTGCCTCTAGAGTGTATACTATTATCTGCTTCGATGCTAATATGTAGAATCTTCCATCATATGGTCTAACATTCTTCAAATCCTCATCGGAGAGTTTGATAGGCTTGAACGTCTTCTTTGAAACATCTATGATGACTGCTACACCTTTCTCTCCAACCGCTAGACATCTTGAGCCACTACATGATACATCTAGGAGATTCACATCCACAGGCCTCTCAAGAATCCTCTCACCGTTAATGTATGCGAGCCCGATGGTCCCAGACTTCCCCACGGCTATGACGCCTCCCTGGAATGATGCTACGGCATTCAGGTCTGAGTCTACGCTAAGCTCAGTAATCGTGAAGGATACTGCCTGGGCCTCCAGAGCCGTCGGGCCGAGGAGTAGGGGTAGGATGATGGTTAGGAAGGCTGATAACGTGTAGAGATACATCCTATGTTTCATTCCTCAACCATCCCGAGAACTTTAAAGCTGTCTAGGTACTCTTCATAGCCTGCCTTGGTTATCTCTTCAACAGTTAATGGCCCACCCTTAGAGTATATCGTTCTTACAGCCCATCCCAATGCTTTCTCCTCCCCAGTCTTCTCGTAGACGCATGGCTCCCACGTGACCTTGCTTGGAGACTTCGCCAGCTGGGTTAGTAGGTTGATGGATAGGGAGCTGACCGTCTTTAGGTATGGTAGGGCGCCTTCCGGGACCTTCCCCCTCAGCTCCTGTAAGACACTCCCCACATCCACAATGTACACATGCTTCTTCATGACCTGCAGTTCAATTATATCCATACAGTACTGTTTATAGACCTGGAACGGCATGGCTACAGCAAACCTCCTAGCCTTGGCCTCCCTAAGCCTCTTCAAGAGGGTTCTCAGCCTATCAATATATCTAATATCCTTCGTTGTTATTAATGCGCCTTTCTTCCTAACCCACATATATCCAGGCCTGCCTACAACTATCACAGGTATCGTATCTCCAACCATACACATCCTCCTCAACGTATTAGATAGCTCATCTACTATGTTTACTCTTCCATGATGTTTTCTTCCTTCAAGCGTTATCGGCTTATGGGAGAGGGGGCCGTAGAACATCTCCACCATTAACGGTGTAGGTATCCAGGGTGCTGGAGAGTCTATGAGGTCTATAAGATACAGCTCCCTTGCCTCTGCCCGTATCGGTAGCCTCAGCTTACCAACATGATCGACTTCTACACCATCATATATGGTCTTACCTTCAGTTTTCTCAACAGGTATCTCTTCTTCAATTGTTTTCTCTGGTTTCATCGCTTCTACAGACTCTGTTTTCATTCCCTCTTCTGCTACCGTCTTCTCTAGAGCTCCTCCTACCTCTTCTTCTATCTTCTCAGCAGGCTTAAATGTTTCCTCCAGAGTTTTAGCAGGCTCTGGAGCCTTACTTTCTCTAGGTTGCTCTATTGGCTTGACTTCTCTCTCCCTCATAATATTCTGTAGCCATGATATTATATTTACCACCATTAATAGTGTTGAAACAATGCTGTTCTCATCCATGCCTGGATACTTCTCCGATATGAGTCTGTTAACCTCCCTGTAGACCTCTCTCTCACTCTTATCTATCGTCCTCAGAGCTATAGAGGCCACCTCCTCATATGCTAGCCCCAAGTCTTCTATCTGCTTCTGAAGTTGCCTCGGAAGCTCCTCCCACTTCACGGGTATCTCCAGCCTGACCGCGGGCGGTTTGATGCTGGGTCTCGGCACCTCCTTGGGCTTCAAGACCTGTTCTTCAAGCCTCTTTATCTTTTCTTCCTCCTCTTTCTCCTCCTCCTTCATCTGGTCCAAAGCCTTTTCCAGCCATTCAGGCATTCTCAGATTTTCTGGGAGCTTCACCTCTTCTAGCCTGTCTACCTCCCTGGTCTTAGGCCTCTCCGCACTCTTGACCGTCTGGTGAACTGGCCTCTCAACATTGTAGGTGTCTATCTCCTTCATCTCAGGCCTGACTCTTATCCCCCTGAATGTTACTCCAAGCTTCTCCCTCGTCCACTCCTCTATGAATGCTAGTATAGTCTCATAGTATTCTGGCGGGTTCCTGATCCTATTAGCATACTCTGGGTCTGTCTGGATGAGGTGCAGGACCTTCCTCAGGCCCCTCCTCTGCAGGTTTATGTTCTCTCTTATGAGACCAAGTATCTGCTTGAGTGCTCTCTCACCATCTATGTCATGCCAGAGTACCGGGATCCTCCTCGGGTCTATGCTACTTATATACTTCTTTGTTAT
>ASPF01000032.1 GCA_000405685.1 Candidatus Geocrenenecus sp. JGI 0000106-J15
TTGCTTTTAGCTTCTTACTACCCATTACTGCTCCCCCACCAGTTCGACCGAAGAAGCCTCCTCGAAGCTTCTTCTTTTCATGCATGTAGAGACCATGAACAATACATGCAAATCTTACAAGGTTTTCTCCAGCTGGTCCTATAGACGCAGTCATTACCTCTCCAAGCTCACCCCATAATTCTTTCTCTGTTGCATGAGTATCGAGCCCCCATAGATGTGATGCATTCTTAATCTCTACTTTACTATCTTCTACTAGTAAGTAGACTGGGTCGGTTGAAGCTCCTTTCACTACTAATGCGTCGAGACCTGCTCTAGCAAGCTCTGTACCAATGTATCCACCACATAATGATTCGCCGAAGAACCCTGTTAAAGGAGATTTGAAAACAGCCGCCATCCTCGCTGCGCTTGGAAAAACCAACCCTTCAGCGGGTCCGATGCTAAATACTAGTAAATTCTCAGATGAGAATGGCTCAATCCTCGGAGGGGTATTGTCTATTAGAAGCTTCACGCCTAACCCGACGCCTCCAATATACTTCTCATAAAGATGCTCATTGAACTCAAGATACTTCACTGACTTACTAGATAGATTTACAAGACCAACCCTATTCCAGTAACCGCCCCGCCTTACACTACTCATATAGGATACCTCTTCCAGTATCTCTAACAAATATACATACTGGTTATAAGGTTTTTACCTACATCTTACTTTCTTAGTAGTCAAGCCTATGTGTAGCTTCGCCGAGAATCAGTAATACAGCATCATATTGTGCTCGCCTAAGACAATGTTTAAATCATCTCCAGCCATTAGTCCATGGATGAGTGTTATGATTGATTATAAAGCTGTTGATGAAAAGTATTGGCGTGATGCAAAAGATAACGCTCTAACACTCTTTAAGACTGATAGATTAGAGATAGGCATACTTGAGATTTCACCAGGTATTAGGCTTCCTAGAGAAGGCTATAGCATCCATACTGAGAATGATGAGTTTGCATATGTATTATCGGGAGAAGTAACTTTTACTACAGATAAAGAATCTATCAAGCTGAAAGAAGGGATGATAATGTATAACAGGAAAGGTACACCCCACTATACTGCTAATCTCAGCGACAAACCTGCCAGGGTTCTATGGATGCTCTCTCCTCCAAGGTAGGTGGCTCAACATTGTATCTAGATAGAGTTAGAAAGATTAGAAGGCTAATGGATGAAGAGAATATCGATATTGTGATGGTTACTTCTGAGCCTAACATGCTCTACTTTTCAGGATATAGCGCAATATCTCTTGAGAGGCTAATCACTCTACTGATAAGTAGAGACGAAGATAAAGTATCCCTTATAGTCCCTAGGCTGGAGGAGAAGAGAGCAGAAGAAAACTGTAAGTTAAGAGATTTTGAATTAATAAGCTATAGTGATAGTGAGAACCCCATCGATATTCTTGAGAATATCTTCTCTAGCAAAAAGCAGGTAAGAGTCGGCGTAGAAGAAACAATACAATTCAAATATGTTTATCCTTTAATGAGTAGGCTTGAGAACATCAATTATTCTCTAGTAGATGGTTTACTATATTCTCTAAGAATTGTTAAGGACAATGAAGAAGCTGAGATCCTTAAGAAGGCTGCTGAAATAAACAATCGAGTTCTACTGGAAGCTATCAAGAGTATTAGAGAAGGTATCACAGAGAAGAAGCTCATGATGTATATCAGAAACTATGCTTTAGAGATAGGAGCTGATGAAGTACCCTTTGCATTAGTTCAGAGCGGGGCTAATTCAGCTTTACCCCATCAAGAACCTACAGACAGAGTCATACTTAAAGGTGATACAGTAGTCCTAGATATTGGAGTTAGATATCAAGGATACTACTCTGATTTAACGAGAACAGTAGTATGTGGTTCTCCATCAAGTAAGCAGATAGACATATTCAATATAGTATTAAATGCTCAGCAGAATGCATTAAATACTGTTAAGGAAGATGTAAAAGCTGAAGATGTCGATTTAGCAGCACGTAGAACTATTGAATCTTCAGGTTACGGAGAATATTTTATACATAGGACTGGACATGGGATTGGTCTAGAAGTTCATGAACCACCCTTCATCAAGACTGGAAATACAGGTCTCCTGAAGAGTGGAATGGTCTTTACAATTGAACCAGGCATTTACCTGCCAGGCGAGTTCGGCGTAAGAATAGAAGATAACATCATAGTGACTAGAGAGGGATATGTTAACCTTGCTAAACTACCTAAATCAATGCACATTGAAGACTATGAATTATGATGAAGGTAGATAGTTTAGAAATATAGATTTAGGAACATGGATAGAGTAGCTATTCATAAAGCCAGCATCTAACAATGTGACCACTGTTTGCTATAATATCTGGAGGATCTTGTTGACTACATACTGGTTTAGCGAATGGGCATCTCGTATGGAATCTACATCCGGTTGGAGGTTTAACCGCACTCGGTATCTCACCTACTGATTCTATCTCTTTGGGTTTAATCTTTTCATCATCCTCCGACAGCGTAGGTATTGAA
This sequence comes from Candidatus Geocrenenecus sp. JGI 0000106-J15, assembly GCA_000405685.1. Lineage (GTDB taxonomy): Archaea > Thermoproteota > Nitrososphaeria_A > Caldarchaeales > Wolframiiraptoraceae > Geocrenenecus. The sequence continues at coordinate 2,527 of ASPF01000032.1, forward strand.
GATAAGAGCATCTGGGTATATGGATGCATTGGAGACTTGAAGAACTCTTCGGTTGGAGCTTCTTCATAGATCTTTCCAAGATACATTATCATTACACGTTGAGATATATTTCTAACTACTCCCAGGTCATGTGTTATCAATAAGTATGTAAGTCTAAGTTCTTTCTGAATCTTGACTAGAGTATTGAGGACTTTTGCTTGAGAAGATACGTCGAGGGCAGATGTTGACTCATCGAGGATTATGAATGATGGTTGTGGTGCAAGAGCACGGGCTATGGCTACAAGCTGCTTCTCTCCTCCTCCAAGCTCATGTGGATACTTAAACATGAATTCTTCACTCAACCCAACGTATTCTAACAGTTCTGCTACTTTCTCGTATATCCTCTTCTTCTCAATAGTCCTATGTACTAGCAGAGGTAAGGTGATAATATCTTTCACCATCCTTTTTGGATTTAGAGATGTACCTGGATCTTGGAAGACTATCTGTATATCTCTCTTCAATTCTAGAGTTCTCTTCTTCATCGGTGATGATAAGTCGTATATCCCTTTATAGATAATCTTACCATCATCTGGAGGATAGAACCCCATTATGACATGTCCGGTAGTAGTCTTCCCAGAACCTGACTCACCGACTAATGCCAGCGTTTCACCATATTCTACGTTGAAGCTTACTCCATCTACTGCTCTAACCACTCCTTCTGTAGTATTGAAGTATTTTTTAAGATTTAAAACATTTAAGATTACATCATCCTGCATTTTAACCACCTGCCTAATCATAGAGATAGCATGAAACTACGTGTTCTCTATTTACTTGTATTTTCCCAGGTTTTGTATTAATACATTTATCCATCACGTAGGGGCATCTTGGTGCAAACCTACATCCAGCTGGTGGATTACGGTAGTCTGGAAGTTTACCTTTTATTCCTTCTCCTACTCCTACAGAGCTAAGCCTAGGAGTACTTGCTACTAGCAACTGCGTATATGGATGTTTAGGATGACTAAACAACTCTCTGGTTCTAGCTTCCTCCATTATGTCTCCTGCATACAGCACGTATACCCTGTCAGTCATCTGGTAAACCATTCCAAGCGCATGAGAAACAAGGATGGTACTTAAATTCTTCTGCATTACAAGTCGATGTATTAGTTTCAAGATCTGATCTTGAATAGTTACATCAAGATTAGTGGTTGGCTCATCTGCAAGTAGTAGTTTTTCAGCTGATATTAACGCCATAGCTATCATAACTCTCTGCCTCATACCTCCACTTAACTGGAAAGGGTAAGATTCCAATACTCTATCAGGATCAGGTAACCTAACATCACTAAATATTTTCGAAGCCTCTTCATATAGTTCTTTACTTGATGGATTATGACCTTCAATCATCATCTTATACTTTAAGATATCGTATAGTTGATCTTTAATCTTGAAGACAGGGTTTAAAGCAGCCATAGGATCTTGGAATATCATTCCTATTTCCTTCCTTCTTATCTTGGAAAGCTCATTACCGCTTAGTTTTAGAATATCTTTACCATCGTATCTTATCTCACCTCTCGGTATCATGCCATTCTGTGGAAGTATCTTAAGTATTGATTTTAACAGTGTTGTTTTACCGCTTCCAGACTCACCTATTACTCCTATACGCTCTCCTCTATCCAGCCTCAACCATACACCATTCAATACTTTAAGAGTATACCAGTAGCTTTTGTAGTAAACATGTAGGTCATTTATCTCGAGCAGCATTCTTACTCACCTGCAAAGACATCTCGGACACCGTCTCCAAGCAGGTTGAAAGCAAGTATAATCAAGATTATGCCTGCTGCAGGTCCTAGACTCATCCACCAATATTCTGGAAGATACTTACTATATTCTGAAACCATTGTACCTAGTTCAGGTGTTGGAGGCTGTGCTCCAAGTCCGACGAAACTGATCGCTGCACCTATAAGTATGATCCATCCTGCATCTAAGGTGACCTTGGTAAGTATAGTTCCTAACTGGATTGGGAGCAACTCCTTGAAGAGTATATGTAGCGTAGATGCTCCTTGAGATTCTGCTGCAAGAATGAATGGCTCGTTTCGAAGCGATACTGTCATAGAGTATGTTAATTTTACATACCATGGCCACCACATTAATGAAACTGCCATCATAGCATTGAATATGTTTGGCTCAAGTATAGAAGCTATGGATAAAGCTAAGACAAGCGGTGGCAGAGATATGAAGATATCTGATAGCCTAACTATAATAGCCTCGATGACTGTTCCTCTATAGTATCCTGCTAGTAAGCCGAGGATAACTCCAGTTGGAGCTACAAGTGATAATACTAGCCCAATCATCATGAAAGCATATCTGAACCCGAAGATTATTCTACTGAAGACATCTCTACCATACATGTCTGTGCCGAGGATGTATTCAAGGGATGGAGGTTTGTAAGCATTTTTGAACGCTATATGTAAACCTGCGTGAGAAGGATAAGGGGCCACGTAATCTGCGAAGACAGCCATGAATAGTAATACTAGAATCATTGATAGACCTAAGATAGATAGCTTGCTCTTCTTGAATCTAAACCACATCCTTCTCCAATTCTCTCTCTTAATCTTCCTCTCTAGTTCGATGAACTTTAGTTCCTGGACAGAAGTCTTCTGCACTTCTTCCTACCTCCTATGTCTAACCCTGGGATCTAGATAAGAGACTACTAGGTCTATGATTATAGATGCTATAGTGTAAGCCAATCCAATAACTAATACGACTCCAACTATGGCGTTCAAGTCTTTTCTTAACATTGCCGTGATACCATATCTCGACAATCCAGGCCAATTGAATATCAATTCAACTAAGAAGGCGTTTCCAAGCATGGAGGCCATGTCAAGAGTCATAATAGTGACTGTAGGTATCATTGAAGGTTTAAGAGCATATTTAAAGAATATAGTTGAACCAGGGATACCATGAGCATACATGTTTAAGACGTAGTCTTTATTCACATTTTCTATCAAGTTCGCCCTTAAAATTCTTGCTTCTTGAGCTATACATCCAATGGCAAGAGATAATGAAGGTATAATTAAATGAGCTACGGCGTCACCGAAGGCGATGAGGTTTCCGCTTAAGAGGGAATCAATTGTAACGAGACCTGTGATACGTTTTACTTCTATTCCTAGGCTAAGCCTTCCATATGCTGGCAGTAGGTCTAGCCAGTTAGCTAGGACAAGCTGAAGTATTATAGCCCATACAAATGATGGTATAGCTATACCAGCGTAAGCAAATATTCTTACAGAGTTATCAATTATTGAGTTGGGTTTTCTTCCGCTGAGAACTCCTAAGCTGAAAGCACCTATAATATCGATGATCAATGTGAAGATTATTAACTCGACTGTAGCTGGAAGAAACTCTGTAATATCTGTGAGAACATCTCTAAAAGTTACTAACGATAATCCGAATCTACCATGGAAAACATCGATGAGCCAATAATAGTATTGTACATAGATAGGTTGGTCTAGTCGAAGAAGTTTTCTATACTGCTCCACAACATCTTCAGGTGCTCTAGGTCCTAAAGCAAGCCTCGCAGGATCACCTGGTAAAACCCTAGCTATAATAAATATCAGTATAGAGATGCCAAAGAGTGTTACGATACTATAAACTATTTTTCTAAAATAGTAATTGTTTAAGTAGTTTTGCAAACGTTTTAAAGCCGTCTTTCCGTCGACTTCCATTCTCTGACTCATTTTATAATCACGACTAGTTATTAATCTTAAAGTATCGTTCCATAAACATACAATACTATAGTAAACCTTTAAGATTCCACTTAAGTATCTCAGAGGTAGGAGGAGGCTCATACGAATATATCTTGCTATGGCCCCATCCACATAACTTCTTTAGCTTAACAAGTTGTTCAGCATGTTTTACCGAAGCAATTACCGGGTCTATCACTGGAACTTTATATTTTTCTTGAACTACTTTAAAGAATCCGAAGAAGGCTGTGCATCCAAGTATTATCACTTCAGCACCTTCTCTAAGACTCTCCTCGATTACACTATATAATCTCTTCTCAGTCTCCTTCTCATCTTTATGGAAGTCGTACACTCCTAGACCTACATCTTTAAAAGAAGTTAATCTATCCTCAAGCCCATACTCTTTCACTCTATTCAACATTAGTGGCACCCACTTCTTTCTACCAACTATTATAGAGAACTTTTCTCCAAGGGATAATGCAATACACGTTGAGGACTCGAGAGGGGCCGTTACAATAATATTACTTACTTCTCTAGCTTCTTTTAATCCAGGATCATAGAAGCAGCCTATAACACATGCATCATATCCATTCTTCTCTGCTTTCTTAACCTCCTCCAAAATGTAGGGGATAACAATAGCATCATACGAGTAGTATTCTAAATGATGTGGCCCCTCTTTAAATGATGTTACATCTAGTACTGTATCAGGATCTTTATATTGGTCTAGATATTCTTTCATAGGTTTATCAAAAACATCTGTTCCTACAGGATTTATGTATAGAATTTTATTCAGAAAGATCACCTCATAAGTATAATAAAAATAAAATATAGAAGATAAGCTTTTCGTTTTCTTCGTCTTACTTAGGGATCTTCTCTGGGAATACTTGGAACCATCTAAAGTCTAGTTCGTATTCAGCGATGGGGATTACTTCGCCTCTAGCAGCTGGATAATCAACGTAGTCGGCTTGGTAAGCTCTTAGAACAACATGTTCATATACGTATACAGATGGATATAATTCAATAATCTTTCTCTGTATTTGATAGTATTTCTCCATTCTCTGATTAAAGTCTATTGTACCTAATGCATCTTCTATCATTGCATCTATCTCTGGATCCATTAGCCACTCACCTTGCTCCCATGTTCCTGTAGCATGTGAATGATATCTTGAAGATAGTATTGAGCCTGCCTCTGCATAATGTGCAACAACGAATATCGATACTGCATTCGGTGTAGTCTCCATCTTAGTCATGCCTTCCACGACTGATAGCCAGGGTACCTTAACTACGTTTACTTTCAACCCTATCTCCTCCATGTTTACTTTAAAGAGTAGTGCTACTCTCTCCTCCCATGGGACTTCAGCAATCCACCAAAACTCGATTGGATACTTATCTAGCTCGCCCCAATACTTCGACTTCTTAAGCTCTTCTATAGCTGCTTCAACGTTTCTCTCTATTGGTTTAAGGGTTGGGTCAGCTCCTGGAAGCATGCTGGGAACAGGCCCAGCTGGCCTCTTCTCATATGGTATTATATCTTCTATAGCTGTATCATAATCGAATGCAAGTGCTATTGCTTTTCTAACATGAACATCGTCTGTCGGAGGCTTCTTTGTATGAAGCATTATGTAGAATATCATTGCCTGTGGGACTTGAGCTATCTTCACACCTGGTATCCTGCTCATAGCTTCATAGTTCTCCAGCGGCTGCCATTGATCTGTGACTTCAAGTTGTCTCTTCTCAATCATCGTACGGATAGTCGTCGGCTCAGTAAAACCATACATTATTACTTTTGTTGGAGCATTAGGCGCTGTCTCACCCCAATAATCATCAAACTTAATTAGTGTTACCGATTCACCTCTCTTGTATTCATATAGTTTGTAGGGTCCTGAACCCGCATCCATTTCTCCAGCCATTAGCCATGTCTTACCATAGTCACCCATATCGCCGTATGGGCCTTCAGCAATATGCTGTTTTACTAATTCGCTATCCAGTATGTATAACCTAACCAATGTTATCAAGAATGGACCGAAGGGGGTCTTTAAAACAATCTGCACAGTATATCTATCTAGGGCTTTCGTGTTATCAAGGTCTACATATGGCTTGAAGAGATATCCATATCCTTCACCTATGATGATCATTCTCTTTAATGAGAATACCACATCTTCTGCTGTCAATTCCCGCCCACTATGGAATTTTACACCTTTCTTTAGATAGAAAGTCCATGTTAAGCCGTCTTCAGAGACTTCCCATCTTTCAGCGACATGAGGCTTAACCGTCCCCTCCTTCGTAGGATAAACCAAGGTATCATATACATTAATGAAGTATACTGAGCTGGCTTCATCGGATCCTACAGCAGGATCCATGTATGGAACATTAGCAAATGATACTCTTAGAAGCCTTTCTTTAACTGGTGTAATGGTCGGGGTTGGTGTCGTAACGACTGTTGGGCTTGGAGTAGGAGTAGTTACTACTGTAGGCGTTGTTGGTGTTGGTGTAGGTGTTGTAATAGTTGGTGTTGGTGTAGGTGTCGTCGGAGTTGTTGTAGGTGTTGGCGTTGGAGGTAATGTTAAGAAGTAAGCTGCACCTGCTATTGCGATTATCACTATGACTGCCACGATGACGATGGCGGCTTTACTGATGCCTTTTCTCTGGCATGAAGAATATCTAGATCTAGAATCACATATTATTCTTCTCATACTCTTCTTATGAGAATGTTCTAACAGCGTATATAAAGTTTAATTTGGAATAAATCAGACATGCCTGTCAGTACTATGATCTTCTTCAAGAGAATTTTACATTTTTTCCACATCTTCAATGATGATTGTAAAAATCTGGTAACCGGATGTATAAATAATCTTTAATAAATTGTGATGAATTATACTAAAGGTGATTTAAAAATGGTCTATCGTGTAGGTATAGATATTGGTGGTGCTTTTACAGATCTCGTTGCATATGATGATGAAACAGGAGACTTCGTATGGGTTAAAGATGAGACAACGCCTCAAGACCCATCTATAGGAGTATTAAACACAGTGGTAAAAAGTAAAGTAGACTTCTCTAGAGTTCTCTCGATAATTCATGGTCAAACATTAGTAATCAACACGATCATTGAGAGGAAAGGTGCAAAAGTAGGATTAATAACAACTATAGGATACCGTGATGTACTTGAGCTTCAGAGATCGAATAGAAGAGACATGTATAACTTTAGATATAAGAAGCCTCAATCTCTCGTGCCGAGATATCTTAGACTTGAAGTTGATGAACGTGTTATGTCCGATGGAACAATTCTAAAAAAGTTGAATGAAGAAGATGTAGAAAAAGCTGCTGAGAAGCTTCATAAAGAAGGTGTTGAAAGTATCTGTATTAGTTTCATAAACTCTTATGCTAACCCATCTCATGAAATAAAAGCTGGAGAGATCGTCCGTAGAAATACTAGCCTACCCATAACTTTAGGTCATGAGATAACCCGTGAATGGAGAGAATATGAAAGAACAGCTACAGCAGTCTTAAATGCTTATGTTAAGCCTAAACTAGAAAAATACCTAGAGAAACTAGAAAAAGAATTCAGTAAACAGGGATTCACGCGGAAACCATTCGTTATGCTTTCAAGCGGAGGAATGGCATCGTTTGATTTTGCAAAAAAGTATCCCATCTATACCATTGAATCTGGTCCAGTCGCAGGGGTTATCGGCGGCATCCATATCGCTAAACTAATTGGTGAGAGAAACATCATAATATTAGATGGAGGTAGTACGACTACTAAAGCAAGCTTAGTCGAAGAACTAACACCTAGAGTCCACACAGAATATTATGTGGAAAGAACAAGATTCACTGCTGGGTATCCAGTCCGAGTACCAGTAGTTGATACTTTTGAGATCGGTAATGGTGGAACAAGTATTGCATGGATTGATGATATCGGGAATCTGAGAGTAGGTCCTAAAGCTGCTGGAGCTTATCCTGGCCCATCATGTTATGGTAAAGGCGGTAAGGAGCCGACTGTTACCGATGCATATGTAGTTAATGGATTGATTAATCCAGAGTATCTTCTTGGAGGTGCAATGAAGATTTATAGAGATTTAGCGGTCAAAACTATTAAAGAGAAGATTGCAGACCATTACAATATCTCAGTTGAAGAAGCTTCTGAAGGAGTAATCAAGCTTGCAAATGAGAATGCTGCATATGCTATTAGAGTAGTCTCCGTGCAGAGAGGATACGACCCCAGAGACTTTACATTAATAGCCCACGGAGGCTCGGGACCAATGTTTGCACCATTTATATCTGAAGAACTAGAGATAAAGAAGATAATTGTACCAGTCATTCCACCTGGAGTTTTTAGTGCATGGGGGATGCTGACAACAGATATTAGGCATGATCTAGTAGTTACAGAGATAATTAGATTAGATAAAGAAAATGCCTCAGGGAGAGTGAATGAAATCTATAGTGACCTTGAGCAAAAGATGTTAAACATCTTCAAGGAAGAACTAGGCGTAGTAGAAGTCGTACTTCAAAGATATGCTGATATGAGATACTATGGTCAGGAACATACAGTTAAGGTACCTTTGCCGTCGGGACGTATAGGTGATGATGAAGTTAAGAAGATAATAGAGAGATTCCACGAATACCATGAGAGAGAGTATGCTTTTAGATTAGATAGCCCTGTAGAAATAGTTAACTTCCATCTAGTAGGTGAATATAGAGTTAAGAAGTTTGAATTGAAAGAGTTAAATAATATGGTGGACTCATTAGATGATGCTATCTTGCAAGAAAGAAGAATCTATGTAAATGGTAATGATTTAAGAGTCCCTGTATATAGTAAGCAGAGACTATCACCAAGGTTTAGAATTGATGGACCAGCGGTAATCGAAGACCCGACCTCAACGATCTTAGTTTTATCCTCCCAAAAAGCTATCGTAGATAAGTACGGGAATGTTAATGTATTAAGAGGTGAGTAGAATGAGTAAGAGAGACATCTTCACCCTAGAAATAATTAAGAATGGACTTATAACTGCTAATGAAGAAATGTTCTATGCTTTTGGAAGAACCGCTAAAAGCCCAGTAATCTACGAGGTTCTAGACTACGCTGTTGGAATCACTGACTCAAAAGGAGAATTAATCGCTCAAGCCCCTGGTGTCCCAGGGTTCTCAGGGGTATTAGATTTTGTAGCTAAAGAAGTACTTGAAAAATGGGGTGGAGAAATGCAGCCTGGAGATATCTATATTCTCAACGTGCCTTACAAATCTGGAACACATCTAAATGATGTTACATTAGCAATGCCTGTCTTCTATAAAGATGAGCTGATATCAATGATCTTAAATAAAGGTCATTGGAGCGAGGTAGGAGGAATGCATTTCGGAAGCTGGACATCCGACTCCACTGAGATATATCAGGAAGGTGTACAATTCCCTTGCGTGAGACTATACCGTGAAGGAAAACCGAATAAAGACGTTATAGATATAATCTTAGAGAATTCACGTTTACCATTGCATACACTGGGTGATATGGAGGCTCAAGCTGCATCTATGAAAGTAGCTGCTAGGAGAATTGAAAAATTGATCGAGAAATATGGCATAGAGAGTGTTAAAGATGCTATGGAGAAGATCATAGATGATGGATATAAGCTAGCGTTATTGAATTTAAAGAAACTACCTAAAGGATTATACGAGGCAGAAGATTATCTAGATGATGATGGATTAACAGATGAACCTGTATACGTAAGAGTTAAAGTAGCCATTACTGATGAAGAATTCATAGCGGATTTCACTGGAAGTGGAAGTGTAAAAGGATCTATAGCATCGCCATATGCTGCTACTGTCTCTGGAGTTAGAGAAACATATATGGCTGTAACTGATCCACACGTCCATCTGAACGGTGGATACTTTAAACCATTAAAAGTTATCGCACCACCAGGCTCAGCGTTTAATCCTGTGAAGCCAGCTCCGACATCAACATTCTGGGAAGCTATGTCATATGCCACAGACCTTGTATGGAAAGCATTAGCACCACATGTACCAGATAAGCTGACTGCTGGACACTTCTTATCAATTCTCGCAACAATACTCGGAGGTATAGATGATAGGACGGGTGAACCATTCGCAATCGTGGAGCCGCAGGCTGGAGGCTGGGGTGCAGGATACAACATGGATGGGGAGAGTGGACTAGTAGCATGTGGAGATGGAGAAACATACATAGCCTCAAATGAAGTCTACGAGAAACATATGCCGATACTCGTAGAAAGATACTGCTTAAACATTGAGAGTGGAACAGGGCATGGAAAGTTCAGAGGAGGGTTTGGCGTCATCAAAGACTATAGAGTTCTATGTAGTGAAGCATCCTTTACAGTATCTATTGGTAGAAATAAATTCCCACCATGGGGTGTAGCTGAAGGAATGAATGGGACACCAAACTACTGTGTAATCTACAAGCAGGGTGAAGAACCCAAGATCGTCAGGAAAGTTGCTGCTGTAAAATTAAAGAAAGGAGATATGGTAAGCCTAAGGTCTGGAGGTGGAGGAGGCTGGGGAGACCCGCTTGAAAGAGATCCAGAACTAGTTAGAATGGATGTCAAGAATGAATATATAACAATCGACATAGCAAGAAACATTTACGGAGTAGTGTTAGATCCAGTAACACTAGAGATTAAATGGGATGAAACAAAGAAACTCAGAGAAGAACTAAAGAAAAAGAAGAAATCCTGAGAGACTACTCTCGCCTAATGTCCTCTAAACAAACATTCAAATTTTTTAATATCTTCAAGCAGTACGATATAATTTAAGAGAAGTAGTACTGCCTTCTTCCTAGAGTAGATTCCTAAGTTCTGTTATTGACATATTTTATTGATGATTGTCATCTTGGTCTATTACAATGTATGATGCTAGGAAGATGACCAGTAAGACGAGACTCTACATCCACCCTTTTAACAAGTAATAATCTGAGAAGATTTTATCCTATAGGTTTTGAAAAATATAGTCTTCAGAAATAAATTCGAACACGATGGTGATGCTTAGCCCAACCATAGAGAAGTTCCAAGAACTAATACTAGGCTGTAATCGAGGAGATGAATAGTTTCTGTAGTTTCTCTAATGTATCTCCACACCATTGTCTTAATCCATCCATTCTCCTACGATCTACTTCGATCATCTTCTTTACTTCTTCAGGGTTAGCTGAACCTAATGTTCTATAGGAGTGTATAATCATATATGGGTCTAGCCAGCTCTGGAATCTTTCATAATCTATACTTGAAGCATTATATTTTCGAGTTATTTCTTCGAAGATTCTATTATCTAGAGTATTTTTCTCAATAACTTCAGAGAGCTCTGCACAGAGTTGATGCGCTATTCTAAAGCTCAGCTTACCTTCTTCTACGAATCTATTAGCAACTTCAGTGAGTAAGATTGAGCCTGTACATGATTTGAGAGCCTTCTCCTTATTAACATCTATTACAGCAATCATCCTAGATAATATTTTAGCAGTTTCTTTTACTTCTCTAAATGAATTCCACAGCTTAGGTGTTATCTGCTGATAATCTAGATTGTAACCACTTGGTTGTCTAGACATCATAGAAACTATCTTAACCATTTCACCGAGGACTTCTCCAACCTTAGTTCTAGCTATCTCTGCAACTACTGGGTTCTTCTTCTGAGGCATAATACTACTAGTTGAGGTAAACTCATCTGGAGTCTCTATTAAGTCAAATTCTTCTGTAGAATAGAGTATAAGTTCTTCTGCTAAACATGAGTATGTTATAGCTGAGTTAACAAGATATGATGAGATCGTTATGATGTAGTCTCTTGAAGTAGTTGCATCTAGAGCATTTTCAACTAGATCTTCAAATCCTAGTAACTGAGCTTCTCTCAGCCTATCTACAGGTGTTGACGAGCCTGTAGCTGCAGCTGACCCTAGAGGTGAGAGATTCACCCTAGCATAGATGCTTACTATATTTGAGATATTCCTAAGGATTTTGCTAGCATATGAATGGAGTAAGAATCCTAGGGTGCCAGGAACAGCTCTCTGTAGATGAGTATATATGGGGAAGATCGTTTCAAAATGTATTTCAGCTTGTTTAAGTAATGTCTCTACTAGAGATAACTCGGTTAAAGCTGTCTCGAGAAGATACTCTCTTGCTCTAATTCTTATAGCTGTGGCCACGGTATCATTCCTACTCTTACCATAGGAGAGCATTCCTCCAGAATATTCAGAAGCAGAAGAGACAGCTTTCTCAATGAAGACATGAATATCCTCAATCCTCGGGTCTAATTCTTTTGGAGGATTCTCATAGATCTCTCTTAGAGTGTTTAGAGCTTTTTGAAGATCTTCTATGCTTATTAGACCCTTCTCGTAGAGCACTCTTAAATGTACTGCATTAACCCATATTACTGCGTTAAGTATCTCATTATCAAAGGAGAGCGATGAGATGTATTCTGCTGTCTCACGATCCATCTCTTTCTTTAACTTTGCACTTCTGAAGATGCTCATGCTACTCTACACCTACTAGATTCCGTTTACAGTTGTCTTTTAGTGTTTCGGAGGGTATAGTTTAGAAAAAGATTTAGGTTTAAGATTGATTAATGCTTCATTTTCTGATAAGTATAATGCATTGTGCTTGAGAGACCCCAGAGCTTCGAGAATGCTTCTCCTGCTCTCTGGTCGAAAACACTTTTAGAAGTATAGGTAATCATCTCAGGGCTGTATAATGGTTTCTCAGCTTTTCTTCCAACAATTCTAGCTGAACCTTTAAATAACTTTATTCTAACCTCTCCTGAAACTTCTTTCTGTGTTTCATCAATGAATGCATCTAAAGCTTTCATTAATGGATCCACCCATAGACCAGAGTAAACCATCTCAGCCCATTTATGTTCAATTATTGGTTTAAAATCTAGAATCCTCCTGTTAAGAACCATCTTTTCAAGATCTATATGTGCATAGATTAGCATTAGAGCTGCTGGAGCTTCATAGACTTCTCTAGACTTTAATCCTACAACTCTATCTTCAATATGGTCTATATAGCCGAATCCATGCAGCCCCCCAACTCTATTTAATTCTATTATTATCTTTTCTAGAGGCATCTTTAATCCATCGATTGAAGTAGGTATCCCTCTCTTGAACTCGATTACAATTTCTTGGGGGTGGCTTGGCGTTTCATCTAATGGCTTCAGATACTTGAAGGCTTCTATGGGTGGCTCGACCCATGGGTCTTCTAGTTCTCCTGCTTCTATACTTCTACCCCATAGATTCTCATCGATACTAAACCTACTCTTCTTAGGGTTTATAAGTAGATTATTCTTTAATGCATACTCTATTTCCTGGTCTCTACTCATATTCCATTCTCTTACAGGTGCAATTATTTTTAGATCTGGAGCTACTGCAGAAAATGTTACATCGAATCTTATCTGGTCGTTTCCCTTACCTGTACATCCATGGGCTACTGCATCGCATCCTTCTCTAATAGCGATATTTGCTACTTCTTCAGCGATAAGAGGTCTACTTAAAGCTGATGATAAAGGATAAGCGCCTTCATATAATCCATTAGCTTTAATGCATTTAGCAACATATTCTTCTGAAAACTTCTTTTTAGCATCAATGAAATAATGCTTTCTAGATCCGCTCTTTAAAGCTCTCTCTTCTACTTCTTCAAAATTCTCTTCTTGACCTACATCTACAGTAACCGTGATTACCTCTGCATTATACTTCTCCTGCAACCATTTTATCGAGACTGTTGTGTCTAGTCCGCCCGAGTATGCGAGAGCAACTTTCATACTTTATCTTGACTTAAAACTACAATAAAAGAATTATGTCGTGGAAAACCAGTCTAGAAAGAATTTACATAATAGATATATAAGGATGCCTAGGATTCTTTACTCGGCCTCTTCAGTAATGATGTATTTTTCTTCTAGTTCTTTAAGAATCTTTTCTTGTGTTTCTTTTAGTATCTTTTCATCTATCCCTAAACGGCTTAAGAGTTTAGAAATATCTGGAGGCTTTTTATCAACTAGTTTTCCAGCACATTTAGCTATTATAGGTAGATATTTAGCATAGATATTCAGTCTCTTTACAGCTGTCTGCTTTTTCTCAATCTTTGAGAGATATAGTTTAAGCTGTCTAGCAGCTTCTCTGATAGCTATTACAAGTTCTCTCTCTATTTCTGGTCTATCTGCTATGGCCTCCTTACCTACACTTTTATAGGGTATCTTTGGAGAGCAGATATGTGTCACCAAGGCTACAGGCGATACTCTCGGAACTTTATAATTTGACCAGTCTATTCTTTCATTAACAACTTTCCAGACAACATCCGCTCTTTCATCATATAGAAGAGGTATCTTATTAGCAAACCTATATAGCTGGATTCCCTCTGCTGTAGGTATGTTTCCTCCATATGCGATGCCAACTTCAACTACGAAGGGAAAGCCTGAATACGATGAAGGGGGGCGTTGAACAACATATACGAATTCTGGTTGAAGCATATTCTGTATCCCTATTCTCAGTAATTCTTCGCCGATCGGGCTTACACTTGAAGGGTCCGGGGCTCTAAACTTGTTATAACGTTTAATTGCATCGACTAGTGAGGTAACTTGATCATGTGTTAACTTTCTTGGGTTAGTGTCTTCAGGTATTCCAGCTAATTGAAGTACTTCTCTAGCAGTCTTCTCTCCAACCTTCTGGAAATTTGAAACTAGAAATGATAACATATCTCTTTGTTTAGAGTTTGCTAGAAGCCTATTCATAGCTTCAACATCTACACCTACAGGATGAGGTAGCGATTCTTTAGGAGGATCTGGAACTTTATCTGCGACCCTTGGGAAATAGTACATCCTACCTTTAGGATCTATGAATAATAGTGATGAATGTGGGTTCGCTAATGCTGTATGTTTAAGATATTCTATTATCTTTGCTTTACTCCCAGTATAATCTGCTTCTAGATAGAATTCAATTATTGTCCCTCTCCATTTTTTCTCATTCTTAAATGATTCATGCTTGAAGATTCTAGGCTCATTCTTAACAATATCTATCATTAACACGAACTTATGGATTTCCTTACCTCCTCTACTCGATATAACAGTCGCAGGCTTATTAGTCGTTATCTGACCATAGAGTAAAGCCATAGTGCCACCTAGACCAAAGGTTCCACGATTCTGCTTGTATCCATACTTACTTCCAAATAGAACTGTAGCGAAAGCTTTCGGAATATATTCTTTATCAACACCGATACCGTTATCTTCAATTCTTAATCTATAGATTGATGTTTCCTCATTTTCTGTCTGCCCCTCAACTGATAATTGAATGATTATGGTTGGAGAAATTCTACCTACCTCTGCTGCATCCAGTGAGTTCTCTACAAGTTCTCTTATACTTGTATATAGCGACCTAGAAGGGTTGCTGAATCCAGCTATATCTCTATTCCTGTAGAAGAAGTCAGCTGGAGATATCTGCTCAAAGCTTACTTCAACCATTCTTCAAGATCCCTCTCATAACATTATTCTTCGAGGTCTTAAAACTTAACTTACCAGGTAATACATCTAAAACCCATTATTTCTCCATTAAAGAGAAATACTAAATAGCAAGATTATGTATGACAAAGCATAATACATGAGTATCCTACACCATCCAAAGTCTTAGGCAATTGCTAAACCTTTAAAACATATATCGGATCTAGCTGATTCAGAAATTCTCAAATAAGCTATGCATCTACATGATTGCTCCATGCATCATATTTAAGAAATTTTTGCGATAACCTTATTTATGAGGATAGAAGTGAAGTAGATGGAGAGTTGCCACTTGAAGTAGATGTTTTAAGGTTTACTCGAAGACTGATAGGCAACTCATTTGTGAGAATCATGTTGAGGAGGCTTGTAGATGAAGATCCTCACGGCTATCGTTCAAGGCTGGACCATGTTCTATCCATGCTAGCTGGCGATGCTCTTCTACAATATAGACCAATAGAATGCATGATCGAATATAGGCTATTTGATTCATTGATAAAACTTGCATTGAGACATATGAAGATCAGTAGAACAGAGTTCGAGGCGGGAATAAAGGATCCATCTATTAGGAGAGGTATGGAGCTTGTATTTAGAAGCTTGATACTTTACGGCGTCACAGTTCCACAGAAGCTATGCTCACCATTCCTCATAGTTTGGAATTTTACCAATGCGTGCAATTTAAGATGTAAGCATTGTTATCAGAATGCATCCCAACCTCTGCCCAGCGAACTTACTTTAGAAGAAAAATTGAATGTTATTAATCAATTAGATAGAGCAGGCATACCATTAATAGCGTTAAGCGGTGGTGAACCGACTATTCATCCAGACTTCTTAAAGATTGTAGAAGAAGGTTCTAGGCGGGGGATATACATGGCCGTGGCAACTAATGGTTTAAGATTTTCAAGTATGGAGTTTACTGAGAAAGCTTTGAAAGCTGGATTAAAATATGTTGAAGTAAGCCTTGATTCTGTTAACCCAGAGATACATGATGAGATTAGAGGTGTTAAGGGTGCTTGGGAGACAACTATTAATGGGGTCAGGAATCTTGTTGAGATGAATGCATCAGTCGGCTTAGCCATGACTGTTACCAAGCTCAACTATAGAGAAGTTGAAGATATGGTTAAGCTTGGAGAAGAACTTGGAGTAAAGAGGGTGATTTTCTTCAACTTTATACCGACTGGGAGAGGTAAAGACATAGTAAAACTAGATTTAACACCAGCTGAGAGAGAAGAACTCCTTAAGAAAGTATATGAGTTGGCACGTAAGTCTAGAGTCCAAGTAGCTTCTACAGCTCCACAGCTTGCTAGAGTCTCATGGCAGATGAGTAGTGGAGACGACTGCCTGCCTACACATTTCACTCCACCTCGTAGTCAATCTCTTAGAACTCTAGCAGAATTCATAGGTGGATGTGGAGCAGGGAGGATATATGCAGCTATACAACCTGATGGAAAAGTCTCTCCATGTGTTTTTCTACCAATAATTGTTGGGGACTTAAGGGTTGAGTCCTTCCTAGAAATATGGAGTAGTAGCCCAGTGTTAAGAAAACTTAGAGATAAAGAATTTCTTAAGAAGCCTTGTGGAGAGTGTATGTATAGATATGTTTGTGGAGGATGTAGAGCTAGAGCGTATGGATACTTTAATGATTTTCTCGCAGCTGATCCAGGATGTTTGAGAGGAGAGATTGTAGAAAAGAGTGTAGAGCATGTAGTTATTCAAAAATAGTTCATGAAATAGTGTTATGAAATGGATCTAACCTGTTTAACTATAGTAATAAATACTCCTACTTACATGGCTTATCATTCTCAGAATAATTCTTTATCTTAAATTCTAGTTTTTCAAGCTCATCTAATACTCCTTCTCTAGCTAGAGATATAATTAATTCATCATAAGTTGCATCTATAATCTTTACGCATACCTCTGGGTATGCAAGATTGATCGGCATTCTATGCTTCCAATAGTATCCATTTCCAACGTTCAGCCTAGTAAATACTCCTAATAGAGAAGAAGTCAACTGATAGTTTGGAATACTTATCAGATACTCGGTGAAGCAGTTCTTGTAAGCTTTTTCATAGACATCTCCATAAAATGTATTGAAGAATAGGTAGAGTGGATAATCTTTTCTATATGTTTCCCAGCTTGTGAAACGGCTGAATAATGGTTTCCATCCATCATCTCTAAGATACATGTCTTCAAGAGATATCGGTCTCTTCCAGTAGCTTACAAGGTATCCCCGTTCCTCAAGCTGTGGAATAATAAAACCTCTAATGATACCCTGTCTCATCAACTCAAACTTCTCTCTATCAGTAAGACTCATTACCAGCCACTACTCAAAAGACTAGCCTGATGTCAATTAGCTATATAGGAATGAAATTATAAAGATTACTTTAGGCCAGTCTCCACTATATACTATATTGCCAACACTCTTTGAAGAACAAGGGGGGTCTAAGTTATTTAATCTGTCTAGCTAGCTTGTAAGCTGGAATAATGGATGATATCCCAAGAAGATGTGCCATAGTGCAGTATATGCAGATAGCATTAAGAATAGCTACTTCTATCCATACTAGAATGGCCACTGAAGGTATACTTATCAGCGTCCATCCAAGAACTATGTAGAAAATATTTCTTCCATCTTTATAGAATCCGATGACTGTTAGGATTAACAGTATCGAGAACCAAGCTATGCTGAGGGAAGATAATGATACACCGTAGATTCTAGAGTATGGGCTGGTGATCACTATGTCGCACTCCTCGAAACCAACAGGACATATGGGCTGGCTTGAAATATACTCTAGGTAAGAAGATAAACCTACGCCAATAAGAGAGATTACTACTAGAATCTGGACCCAGAAGCTCTTCTTCAACTTACGGCCCTCTCTATAGCAGCCGTAAACACATTTATCGGTCTCTCACCTACAATTACTTCAACTATATTATGTGAGCTATCTAGTATAATAAACGTCGGTGTACCTTCAACGTTATATTTCTTGAAGACTTCATAATTATCATCTACTAGAATAGTCTTTGTTAAACCATATTTTTCAATTACATCCTTTAATTGGTCTCTCATCGGGGTAGAGATCACGAGGAAAACCATTTCTCCACCATATCTTTTACTTAGCTCTTCTATCGTTGGAATCATTTTTATGCAGTATCCACAGACTGGTGAGAAGAATTCAAGGAAGACTGGTCTGCCAGCGAAATCTGATAAGCTAAGGTAACGTGCTGTAGTGCTTGATGGGTCATAGACTGGTAGAGAAAATTCAGGAGCTTTCTTTAGGTTAGTCTGCCTAGGAGTAGATAAGGTGGTCTGTTGAGTAGGTGTAAAAGTTTGCTGTCCACTGAGAGGGAAACCAATAGTTAAACCAATAAATGCTATGATCATAATAAGTGCTAGAACAGGTATACCAACCCTGACTCCATAATATCTACCAGCATGCTCAGTCTTCATATGAATTCTTAGACCAGACCCGCTCTTAAAAGACTTTCCACAAACCTTACAGACATACTTCTCCTTACTCATCTGACGATCAAACAGGCTCTCCATATAAAAACTTTAACAACTAAGCAAGACCTTGACAAGTCCTATAGAGTGGAACACCGTACATGTTACTACTGGATGCAGACGGATAAGTGTACTTTTAAGCTACGGCATACAGCGCATACATAGGCATGACATACATAACAATACATCTAAGACATGGAGTTTAAAGACGAGTTCATGATATCAACGGTCGATTGCCTGATTATAAGAGTTATTAACTATCAAAGATTTTGTATAAGGGATATTGTTGAGAGATTTATCGGATACCTAAAACAGAGGATTAGTAGCCTCTAAGACAATATAGATAATTAGAGTGTTAAGTCGATAGAAGATTATGAATAACTTGATTTTTGTTGGTTTAGTGTTCTGTTAGTTTTCTCATGATCTCTTGATGTTCTGTTGCTGAAGCTTTAATATGTGCGTCGAGTGCTTTAAGCAGAATCTCGAATCTTTCATCTATCTTAAAGAATCTTTCATTCATTTTAGCAAATCTTTCATCCATCTTAGCAAATCTTTCATTCATCGTCGCTATTCTCTCATCCATCTTTGCTATCAATTCTCTAGTATGCTTCTCTTCTTCTATAAGTAGCTTCCTAGTCGCTCTACCATTATAGACAGAGAATAAGCCTACTATTAGTCCAAAAAGAGTTGCACCACCTAAGACATACTCCCACATATTTATTCTCTATTTATAATTAAATCATACATCTATAAAATTGTTTATTACTCCTACCCGT
>ASPF01000033.1 GCA_000405685.1 Candidatus Geocrenenecus sp. JGI 0000106-J15
AAGCTAAAATCAAGAACTAGATAATATTTCGATCAGAAATAATACATGATCCTTCTCAGAATACTTAACATGAGATTACGAGATATACTATATAATCATGCAGAAGAATAACAGTGGAAACATCTTACCGTAACCTAAAAACTAATCAATCAAGCCAATATAGAACTAGAATAAAACCGTTGGGAAATAAGTTAAATAATATTCTCTAGGAGATCTTCTATGTTTAGATGGAGGAAGTGGATTGCCGCAGAATAAGAAAGAATTTGATGACAAGATGTGGGATAATATCATCTTCTCTGAAGTAGTAAGCCCTAATAAGAAAAAGAAGAAGAGGAAACCCCAGTCAGCTCATACATGATGTAACAACATTTATCAATCCTATATGACGCTTCTTCATTACTTAAAAATCTCGAGCTACTATTCCATGCAACTACAAGAAGATACATTTAAAGTAGTACATCATGCTTACTCTTTATTCTTCATCTAATATTTTGTTTTCTCTAAAACGAGTTAGATTGGAAAACCTATTAAATCGATGAAGAGATCTCTATCGATGAATAAAATATGGTAAACTCTTAAACTTCTCTAACATTATTAAGATTTAACTAGTTTAAAGATCAATGTTATATCGGTCTTAGGGGTGGAGCATCTATCCCTATCTTCTCTTCAAGTCCAAGCATAATATTCATGCATTGGACAGCTTGACCTGCTGCACCTTTAACTAGGTTATCTATTGCACAGAAAGACACTACTCCGATGTCTTGATATACTATAGCTTTAACATCAGCATAATTAGATCCTATCACATTTACTGGGTCAGGATACTTGAATAATCCTTCACCGACAATTCTTACAAATGGTTCACTACCATATCTCTTAGCATATATTCTTCTAAGAGTATTATCGTCAATGTTCTGCTGGGTTAACCATGTATGGCATGTTGCGAGGGCTCCTCTTACAGCTCCAACAGCATGGGGAACAAACATTATATTTATTTTCTCTTTTGAGAAGTAGCTTAGCTCTTGTATTATCTCAGCTACATGTCTATGTCCTTCTACACTGTATGGTCTCATAACGTTTGCTCTCTCAGGATGATGTGAGCCTAGATTCGGTTTACGTCCAGCTTCACTACTACCTACTTTAACATCAACTACTATATGCTCTACATCGATAATATTTGATTCAACTAGAGGTGATAATGCAAGTATAGATGCAGTCGCATTACATCCAGGGCAGGCAACCAAATCTGTATTCTTTATCTCTCCTCTATGTATTTCAGGTAAACCGTAAACAGCTCTAGAAAGAAGATCTAGAGCTTCATGCCTCATCCCATACCATACCTCATAATCTCTTGGATTCTTAAGCCTAAAGTCTGGGCTAAGATCTACGATCTTCAATCCATTCTCTAGAAGCTTAGGTGTAATCTTCTGAGAGACACCTGATGGCGTATTTATAAAGACGAGATCGCATTTTGAAGTTAACTCATCTATTGATACATCTGTAAATCTAAGGTTAGAATAGTGTCTCCTCAGGTTTACATGGATGTATGATATCGGTTTCCCAGCAAATTCTCTAGAAGTGGCCACGGTTACTTCAACCTCAGGATGAGTAGACAGTATTCTCAGTAATTCTCCTCCAGTGTAACCACTTGCACCGACTACTCCAACCTTAATCATCGGGAAACCTAGAATACTGGCTATATTTCAGGCTTACCTAGCTCATCAAGATTATGAATGAAAAATAGATGAAATATACTGATAAGATAAAAAGTTAATATCTAGCATTAAACAGTAATCTTCAAGCGATGTCTTTGATAGTTGTAAAAGCTGGTGGAAGAGCACTCGAACAGAATATTGACAACATATTGAAGAGTATTGCTGTTAGAGTCTCTAAAGGATTGAAGATAATCTTTGTTCATGGTGGAGGAGACGTTGTAACAAAATATGAAACCTTGATGGGTGTAGAGCCGGCGTTTGTTGTCTCGCCACAAGGTATAAGGAGTAGGTATACAGATGAGAGGGAGCTTGAAGTCTACGTAATGGTTATGGCTGGAAAGATAAACAAGGAGATAGTTGCTAAGTTAAATATGCTGGGTGTAAAAGCTTTAGGATTAACAGGAGTAGACGGCGGCTTCATGAAAGCAGAAAGAAAGAAGAAGATTGTAATCATAGATGAAAATAATAGGAAAAAGATTATACCTGGAGGATACACAGGAACGATAAAAGAAGTTGAGACAAGGCTTCTCATAACGCTTCTCAATCAAGGATATCTACCAGTAGTTGCACCAATAGCGTTCGGAGAAGAAGGAGAATTACTAAATGTAGACGCTGACCAAGCAGCTGGAAAAATAGCTGAATCCACATTAGCTGAAAAACTACTTATACTTACAGATGTTGAAGGCGTATTAATTGAAGAGAAACTAGCCAAGAAAATAAAAGTTGATGAAGTAGACATGTTAAAGTCAAGGATAGGTTTTGGAATGAATAGGAAGGTCTTAATGTGTGCTAGGGTACTACAATCAGGAGTAAAAGAATCAATAATATCTTCAGGGTTAACTGAAGATCCATTAAAAGCTTTAGATGAAGATATAGGTACTAAAATAATCCTTTAACTAAGCTTGTAATAGATGTTTTCAATGGTATAACTAAAAACTATCTCATGATCGGTGTAGCTGATGCATGAATAGATGTTAACCCAAGTTTTCTTTCAATCATCCTACTTTTCCACTTTACATACTTTAAGAATGTTTTAAGCATGAATCTTAGAGGAGCTGTAGTAGGTTTATTTAAGTAGAACTTGTTTATTATGTCTTCCGCCCAATGTACAGAATGCCATAAACATCTTCTCATAACTTCAACATGTTCATCAGTAATCTTGATATCAGTAAACCAGTCCTTATTCTTTAATAAGCCCATCGGTACAAAAAACATTGGAACGATCAGCGACCTGTAAGGTCTAAGCCTATCTATCAGCTCTGCAGTCTGAGCTAGATCTTCAGGTGTCTCTTCTGGTAAACCAAGTATTATCGTTGCTGCGGGTACAATGTTGTTTTCATGCATTATCATGAAAGCATCTTCAACTATTTGTGGCCATGATTCAGGAGAGTATGGAAGAGACTTGGCAGGCATAATCTTCTTAGCCAGCCTTGGAGACCCGGTCTCTAATCCAACCTCTACACCTAGATAGCTCTGAACACCATTACTCTTAACAATCTCCATTATCTTCGAGACGAGTTTATATTTTTCTTCAGCATTCTTTATGGCTGCAAGGCTTGCGTGACTCCAAGCGATCTCTCTAAGATGCTTCCTTGCAACTTGATGAAGCTTTATTAAAGCATCTGGATTAATATTTATTCCACGTGAACCATATAGTAAAACATCTTCAGAGTGGAGTATGCCGTTCCTAACACCCTGCTCAACATTAACCATTATCTCTTTCTCAATCTTCTCTAGAGGTATATGTCTAAGACTTCTAAGAGTTACTGAGCAGAATCTGCAACCTCTAGGGCATCCACGCATAATCTCGACAAGCCCATTTATACTAGCATACTTTATCAATGGAATCTCATCAGTAGTTGGAACATCCCTAGGTCCTACGAAGATATATCTTGGAAGAGGCTCATCATTAAAGACTTTTCTAACTAAGTCTAATACTATTCTTTCTCCTTCTCCATCGACCACGGTATCTACCATCCATCTAGTCCAAAGGTCTATCTTGTAGAGCCACTGCCAAGCAGATGGTCCTCCAACAATAATCTTTAATCCTCTCTTCTTTGCCTCGCTTATAGCAGGCTTCTCCATGAATTTCTTAAAGCTTCTAGCATTAACAGGCTCTTTCTTAGTAATGACCCACCATTCACTACTCGGTGGGCAGAGTGCAAAATAATCATGATGACTTAACATTAGGATCTTCGCATTAGGTAGATATTTATCTACAAAATCAGGATCTATTACTGCAGCATTATATCCATGGTCTAGGAGTAAAGCCTCGAGCTTTCTTAAAGCATATGGAGCTTGCCATGGTCTTCCTCTTTCATCGGTCTTCATCTTCGGTGCAGCTATCCACATCCATAAATCTTCAGGCATGCCTATAGCTGGACCAGTGGCCATAAACCCTAGAAACTCTTTACCATGATGGTTAGACATCATCGTTCTATCTGTTGTTAAAATTATGTCAATCTTTTCAGCAGACACATGCTACACCTCCACTATCTTTATCTTCTCACTAAGAGGGATCTCCAAGCCTCCTCTATTTTTTATTACTACTATTTCATCTTCAGCTGATTTAATATCTCTTTCTAAATCTTCCACCAACTTCTCTTCTATTACTATGCTTAAACTAGTATTCTGTAGAAGTATTCTTCTAACATATGCTATATATGATAAATCTTGTATATTCTTAAGATAAAATCTTAATCTAACTCTTCCTATAGCTTTACTAGAATAATTAACTAGACATTCAATTATCCTGTCTACACCGTCTTCATTTATCTCTCCAACATACCAAACATTATAGAATCTTTGATCTAGGATGGTCATCGGCATACTCCCCACTTATTTAGAAGAGATCTAGAAAGCACTCTATAAAATTTTACCTACTTCTTCACCGGCAATAAACTATATGCTGTTAAACTCATATATCTAAGTAGGTCCCATGAACTTAAGTACTTTAAAGATAAATCAATTCTAGACCTAAATTAGAATAATCTAAGTATATATTGAGCCGCCATCATAGAGATACGGTAATATATTCCTACATAGAGTTTCGTTTAGAGGTTACGTGGAGTGCGGAAGTTAGAATGCCCAGTATGTGGTGGACTCTTAGAGATACCTGATGATGCTGTTTCAGGAGAACTATTTGAACATGATGAGTGTGGTGCTCAGCTCGAGCTTGAAGTAGATGAAAGTGGAAACTATAAACTTAGAGAAGCTGAAGAGATCTCAGAAGATTGGGGAGAATGATCAGCAGAACCAAAGTAAATGAATAATCAAAGAAGGAGAAGCCCCAAGTCAAGACATCTATTACTTCTATTTGTATTGCTCCGACTAGTTAAGTAATCTTTTCTCTAGAATTCTAATAGAAGAGTCTTCTAAGAAAGATGTAATACTTTCTTCATTATACTCAATGTATTGTCTTAGTTTTGTAAGTTTAAAGACTTCTATAAGAGTTATATAATGTTCTTGATCCTCTTCTACTTCATAGAATCGGATGCAGATTCAGAGGATTAACCTGGCTTTAATTATGTGGATATGTCTAGTAGACTCTATCTCTTCAGCAGGCGTTACTTGATTTTACATTATAAGTTGTACGAAGGAAGGAGTAGGTTTACCATTTTACCTGATATTCTATGTGGAATACGTACAATTTTTTCCATAATTCGTATAACTTCTCGAATAGATTTATTAGAATCGGATTTTGTATACTATTTGTATAAATGGAGATAGGTGTAGCCTACGATTTTGTTAGATGGGAAGAAAGAGCGATCATTGATACGATAAGAAAACTAGGTCATAGAGTTAAACCTATACAGGTAAGCAAGAAGATTTTCTGGTTAACTGAGATGAATGGATTTAGTGAGTTAGATTTTGTAATTCAACGTTGTGTAAGTTTTTACCGTGCATTAACATCCACGGCTATCTTTGAAGAACAAGGAGTAACAGTAGTAAATAATTTTAGAGTTATAAGAGATTGTGAAGATAAGCTTTATACAACTTTAAAGCTTGCTAAAAACAATATCCCAGTACCTAGAACCGCTGTATCTTTTAGTAGAGAAGGATGTATAAATATTGCAGAAGAACTAGGGTACCCGCTTGTTGTTAAGCCAATCTATGGTAGTTGGGGGAGGATGGTTAGCAGAGCATTAGATAGAGATAGCTTACTTGAGATAATAGAATTTAGAGAATATATGCAGAGCCCATACTTTAAGGTCCACTATATACAGGAGTACATAGATAAGCCAAGTAGAGATATTAGAGCATTCTATTTTTGGGGTGAGATTCCAGCATCAATATATAGAGTTAGTAATAGCTGGAAAACGAATACAGCTTTAGGTGGGGTGGCTATAGAAGCAAAACTAGATGATGAATTGATTGAGATTGTTAAGAAGTCTGGAGATATTATGGGAGGTGGTCTTCTAGGAATTGATATCTTAGAATCAAGAGATGGAAGATACCTAGTAAGTGAAGTAAATGCGATACCAGAATTCAGAAATACAGTTAGAGTAACGGGTAAAGACATTGCAAAAATAATGATAGAGACGACAATCAAGAATATGAAAAAATAGAGTAATATATTAAAACTGTTTCAGCTTAAATTGTCAGATTATAAATATCTATGGGTTGGCGTTGAGAATGGATAGAGAGATAGAATTAGCTAAAGAATTGCTTATCAATTTAGTAAGTGTATATACTCCTCCAAGATATGAGTTTAGGTTGATACCTGTAGTAAGAGAATGGGCAGATAAGCTTGGATATGATGAATTCTATGTAGATGATGTTGGAAACATCTTTCTTAGACGTGGCTCTCATGGGAGAACTATTCTTCTTGCAGGTCATCTAGACACAGTCCCAGGAAAGATTGATGTTAAACTTTTTCAAGATACAGTTCACGGTAGAGGAGCAGTAGATGCTAAAGGACCTTTAGCAGCATTCATACTTGGAGCAGCATTAAGCAACTTAGAAGGATGTAACTCTAAAGTTTATGTTGCAGGGCTTATTCGAGAAGAAGATGATGGGTTAGGTTCCAGACATCTTGTAGAAAGCGGGTTTAAGTCAGACCATATCATAGTTGGTGAACCTACAAACTTAGGAGTCGGTGTAGCTTACAGAGGAAGCATATCAATTAGAGTTTCAGTAAGTACGTTAGGTGGACATAGTTCTGCACCATATATTGGAGAATCAGCTCTAGACAAGTTAATACAGTTTATAAACATGGTGAAAGCTAGGTTTAACGGCGTGAAATTTGATGAAGTATCTTCTGCTTTCACGATTTTAAGAGCTGGAGACTGGCCAGGTAATCTACCTAAGAAAGGAGAAGCATATTTAAACATAAGATATCCTCCAGGATGCTATTCGGAAGATATAATAACTGAGATTAGAGAGATGGCTCAGAATTCTGGAGTTGAATTACAGATTCTCGGTCTAGAGAAGCCTGTTGAAGTTAGTGTAAATACGCCTGTTGTTAGAGCATTGGTTAGAAGTATTCTCGGCTCTGATCTAAAACCTAGGATTGTTAAGAAGACTGGAACAAGCGATATGAATACTCTAATAACTATATCAAAGAGTATAACAGCCTTTGGTCCAGGAGACTCTAGGCTAGCTCATACAGATTATGAAAAGATTAAGATAGATGAAGTCGTTACTGCATCAAGGATAATCTCGAATGCTTTGAAAGAATTATCCTAGGCCTAGAAGCTTTGAATATATTCATTTAGATTGAGTTCTTCCAGCTTCTTAGATAGTGGAGATCCTTGATGACTCCAACCTCTTAAACGATAATATTCTTCCAGCATCTTCATGAATTTTTGAATATCTATATTCTGACCTTGTGAAGCTCCAAACTTTAGAGGTTCAGAATACATTCTAGGTGGAAGCATATCATCGTCTTTCCTTAAACCTTCTCTTAAATTATATACTCTAATCAAGTTGTTTATAGCTTCACCTTTCTTCCTAAATTCCACTGGATTAACACTCTTACCAGTAGCTAGATGATAAATCTCTGAGAGCTCCCTCCATAGTAATGGTCCTATAATGGGTAAACAGTAAAATTTACACAATATCATACTATCAACTATTACATGGAAATCTTCAAGCTCGATAACATATTCTACATGACCATCGTAAGATAATCTATCAACTTTAACTTCTGGATTAAATGGATGCGCCCCAACGAGATTGGGTCTATATGCGACGTGTCTTAGATGGCATGCCCCCCTCGCAGATACGGCATAAGCTAGTGCTACACCTTTCAAAGCTCTAGGATCATATCCAGGAAACTCTAAACCTTTAACATGTACAGCATACTCAGATACGTTAAGCTTCTCAGAAGCCTTCTTAACACCTTCTGCTAATATATCTCCTAAACCTCTTCTATAAGCTATCATCTCGACTGCTTTTACTATTGCTTCACTATCTCTAAACCTTAACCATTCTTCTTTAATCAGTCCCTTCTCAGCAAGATACATAGCAAAAGCTACAACGTTTCCTGTAGTGATCGTGTCTAATCCAAGTCTATTTGCTAGGTCATTTGCTCTTAGTATGGCCTCCAAATCATCTATGTAGGTGAGCGGCCCCAATGAAAATAGAGTTTCATATTCTGGTCCCTCCATCTCTAACCCGTTGGAAGCTTCAGAATGTCTCCCACAAGCTACTGGACAAGCAAAACATGTAATCCTCTTCTTTACATATAGTTTATTAAATGTTTCAGGTCCTATTTTCTCGTAGTCTAAGAAGCTTCCACCTTCATAATATCTAGTAGGTAGAGAGCCTGTTGAGTTGGTTAAAGCCATGATAGCTGAGGTTCCATATTTTGTCAAGGTTTGAAGTTTCTCTCTAGCTAATCTTACCACTTTATCTCTAAACTCGTTTAATTTTCCATCATCTATCGGCTCAATTTTATAGTTTCCACGTATAGCGATTGCTTTTAGCTTCTTACTACCCATTACTGCTCCCCCACCAGTTCGACCGAAGAAGCCTCCTCGAAGCTTCTTCTTTTCATGCATGTAGAGACCATGAA
>ASPF01000034.1 GCA_000405685.1 Candidatus Geocrenenecus sp. JGI 0000106-J15
ATATCCACACTAACTCTTTCAAAATAGTCATTGCATAGTGTAATGCTTCCCTAGCCATCTTAAGAGATTTTTCAGCATCCTTATCAGTGTAGATCTCCCAAGGTGTTAATCCTCTAAGAGGTTCTCCATAACTGCTTCTCCCATGCTCTGGGGCAAGCAATCGGGTTATTTCTGCAAGCTTCTCTATTTTCTCAGTTATTTCTAGAGGTGTCGTGGAAATTATTTCTAATAGTTCGGGTGAAGGGGTCGCGACTCCAGCTTGGAATTTTATAGAATGCGATGACAGCTTTTCCTGAATTCTCTGCTGAAAGTTGTGAAGATGAGACTGTAGTTCTCCAATCACTCCTACTATATGCTTTCTCAGCTTCTTCTAGATACTTCTTCGCCAGGTTTATTCTGTATAGTATTTCGTTGATAGGATTCAGTCTCAATCCATCTCACTCTACCGATACACTGTATAGAGCTAGTGGGTCGCCATCTATTCTTCGCCATCCATATTTACCATCTAGCGACCTGTATCTTTCCAAACTGGCTTTATTTATTAAGACTCTACAACTCTCAATTAATTTTTTCAATATGTCTTCAGGATCATGTATAACTACTGCATCATAGAGTATGTTCAACATAAGAGGTGTGACTTCATATTCTCTATCAAATATTTCATCAACTCGAACATCGACCAATGTTAAAGGCTTCTTCACATTCTCTGATAATATAGTGTATATTCTACCTCTTACATCAAAGCCTCCAATACTTCTCAATATTACAAGTACGTCTACATCACTTTTTTCATCAGCTTCTTTACGAGCCCAGCTCCCGAATAATGCTAAGCCAAGAAATTCATCTTTAAACTCTTCTACCAATCTAATAGATGCATACTTAAGCAATCTTACAATTTCTTCAAAGGCTTCCATAAATCCCCTCACTAAATATTACTATCAAAGTAATAACTTTTATAACGATATGGTTTATCCATTGTCAACTTGGTTAACCTTTAATTCTAGTATGTGAGGATCTACAATGGGCGAGCGGCGGGGCGGGTCACGGGGAACTCCTGAGGAAGTTCCTCCCCCTGCATGGAGGCACGTGGCGCCGTGAGGCGCTGGGGGAGACCCCAGGCAACGCATCAGAAACGAGACCCCCCACCTACAATGGAGATGATATGGTGTCGAGCCATTGATTGGAGTAGATGGAGGTTGGATGAAACGGGCGGCCCACGTGGGGAAAGGCTGGAAGCTGATGATCTAGCCTTCAGAGAGGCTTCTAGGAGCCGACTAGACGGATCCCGCCTAAATACAGAAGGAGGGCTACCGCCGCACGCCTAACACATAATTAGGGTCTACCGATCAATTTTTCGGCGCGGGTCCCATATTCTTGATTATCTCTAGAATTTTTCCGAAGAAATTCGAGTTCGAAAATTAGATATTCATCTCCACTGGATTGTTTAGTATGCATCCTAGGAAATGTATGGTCTTGAAATCTGTGCTAGTAATAGTGGTGGCTCTCCTCTTAATCTTACAACTTCCTATACTGTTGATAGCTGCTCAAGAATCAGGGCCAACCTTAACTACTGATAGAGACTTCTACTTAGCCAGTGATATAGTCAGATTCAGTGTAAGTGGATTACAGCCTGACTCAAACTATATTCTTCAAGTCTTGTATCATGACTCCGTCGTCTATTCAATAGAATTTCATTCATCATCTGATGAGTCTACACCTCCAGAAATATACTGGAACTCAACATCCAACCCATCTGGGACGTATATGGTCCAACTATTAGATGCTGAAGGTGGTGTTATTGCTGGAGACATCTTCGGTCTAGTAGAAGTAAACAAGTACGAGTTCCTACCAGATGAATCTATAATAATTATAGGTGGAGGAGTTGAACCATACTCCACCGTAATCATGATGGTTTCTGATAGATCTATAATCTTCAATGGTTCCGTGACCGCTGATGAAAATGGAGAGTTTCAAGTAATTGTACCTATCCCATTCAATACAACCTATGGAGGCTATCAATTAATGATTTATAGTAAAGGGCTAGAATTTGATCCAGACCTCGTCTTCAACATATTCGTTAACTCTACTCTCAGTAACTTGGTAGACATTATAGATATAGACTTAACGACACTAATTGAGGCTATCTCAGAAATCAATATAACTATACAGCAGAGTATTCTAGCTAAGCTTCAGAATGCATTGAAGAAGATTGAGCAGGCAGAGCATCATCTACTACTTAACCAAACACATGTGGCAAGGAACATGCTTAACGCTGCAGAGAATATACTGAATGCTTGTATCAATGAGATTAATGCGCAGAGTGGAAAACATATAGACGATGAAACAGCTGCGAGTATAAACCTGTCTCTTCGAGAAGTCATGAAAAAGCTTGAAGTTTGTAAATCGAGTTTAGATAAGCCTCATGGTAAGCAGAAGCAATCTAATGGAACACTAGATAATGATGGAGTAAGCGTCAATAATGCTAACAATAGTAAAGGAAAGGGTAAACCTAGCGATGGAAGTGGTAACCAGGATGACAAAGATAAACGTAACCAAAACGATAATAACGGTAGAGGAAGAGGCAGAGGTCGAACTCAGAAATAGAATGGATCTAGAATCTTCTATCATTTTTATCCATTATTTCTATGTGTTATTAGGGAAAGCTTCCTCCAATCATCTTCTATAACGCTTCTTAATGGTGGATTCCTTAATCCAGCTGCTGGATGATACATTAATGCAATCTTAACTTCTTTCGATATCGTTGAGATTCTTAATACTTGTCCATGCATCTTCTCCATAGAGGTGAACTGGAATCTATACTTCTTTGAGAGATATTCTGCAGCGGTATTCCCTAATCCAACAATTATTTCAGGGTCTATTACTTCTATCTGCTTATCCAGGTATGGTGTACAAGCTTTTACTTCTTCGTCAGTTACTTTATTCTCTGGAAGATAGCATTTAACAATATTTGTTATATAGATTTCCTCCCTCTTTAATCCTACTGAATCGAGAAGTCTATTAAGGAATTTCCA